>JAQICW010000197.1 GCA_027858355.1 Desulfobacula sp. | reverse complement strand
CTATATCGGTAGTCTTACATTAACCATGGTAAAAACTCCCTAATAATTTTAATCAAATACAATTGTTCATATTCAACTCAATATATAAAAATCATTTTAACGAACTCAATCCATTCATTTTTATTAGGATATAAACATCAGTATAAGCTATTCTTTCAAATTAAATTTTTTAATATATAGGTCACATTTTTTACAGATCCAGGGGAAATAATTCCAGGGTTTTCCGATGGTCCAAATGCTTTGGTCAATATTAATAAAGCCCGCGACACGATTTTCCTGGAGAACGTCAAAAAGACATTTATGACCATGAAAACATAGTGGAAGGCCTTTAAGGATGCCCACAAAGGTATGGGCAACCACTGCCGGAAGGCACCGGACATCACTTGATTATTACAAACAACAATGGGCCGGGCTGAAATCAAAAGCCTGGCCCACTGTTATAATGCTATCTTTTAGTGGCTGCAGCCGCCTTCACAGCCGGACCCGCAATCTCCGGAATCGGATCCGCAGTCCTTGGGGGGTTCCAGGCCAGTTTCAGCAATGGCGATATCAAACACCAAGGTCTTACCGGCAAGGAAATGGTTGATATCCATTTTAACCTTATCATCGGAAATTTCTGTCACCCGGGCCGGTACCGGCCGCCCCTGGGGATCCTGAAGCTGGAGTTCCTGCCCTTCGGCCAGGGGGATCTCTTCGGGGATCTGATCCCTGGGAATTTCAATAAAAGCATCATCATGCAAGGGACCATATCCCTCTTCAGGCGGAATGATCACAGTTTTGGAATCTCCTTTTTTCATCCCGATCACGGCATCGTCAAATCCCTTGATCAGCATCCCGCTCCCCACTGTAAAGGACAGGGGTGCCTTGCCTTCAGAGGTATCAAACACCTCGCCGTTTTCAATTTTCCCCGTGTAGTCCACGGCAATGGTATCCCCAGATTTAATTGCTTCAGTCATATATATATCCTTCCGGATCCCGAGGCATCCGGGAAATCCGATATCCGAGCCAGACAAATTTTCCGTCCTCGGTAATTTAAAATAATCCTTGGAGTCAGGGCAATATTTGAACAAGGTAAGGGCAAACCCATGCCTTGTCCAATTTTTTTTTTGCCTTTTTCTTTTTCATGCCGGTGATTAATGATAAAGTGGGATCAAAAACTCAAAGGAGCACTAAATGCGCTGCTTACTAAGCTCAAAATCTAACAATCGCATACATAGCCTACCGGTTGCAGCCTATACCGAAAGGACCCCGAAGATGGTCCTATTTTCTTTCCGATTTGGCATAAAAAAGATAAACAAAGTGGCTATGGAATTTGCCACATAATAAATCAATGTTCCTGCTCCATAGGGGTCAGTACCAGAAAAGGTTGACTTGAATTTTTACCACTCAGAAACAGGGACGAAATGGGCTTAAATTTGAAATTAATGCCAAGGGCAGCGCATGTATAACAGAAAAACCCGATTAAAAGGAGAAAAAGATACGGCCAGGGGAAAAAGGGACCGATTATTTGGGCAATTAGGTTATGGTATGTCTCCAATAAACGTTATAGCAACCTTTTGAAATTCAGATTAAGGCTATCCCATATAATGGTATTTTGAATCAGAAACTGAAAAATTTATCTATACCAGATATGGTATTTGGGAAAAATTCAAAAAACCAGGACTGGTGTAAGAAGCACTCGGTAATTTATTTGATTCGTCCCTAATGATACCATCATTGCACGCTATGAAACCGGATCAAATTATTTAAAATTTTTTCAATATCCGGCTTTTTGATGTAAAGTTCTTTTTAGGAACTTTTGCAGATACAATTTGAATTGTTGAATATTGGGGCTGTTAACCTTTGCAAGTAAGCTTAACTTCTGTGGTTCAATAAATAAATACAGGCCTTTCATTCACCGGCATCTTTTTGAATCTCCATTACCAACATATCGATCTTTTCCCCATCTGGCATTGTCCACGAGTTTTGTAACCTTTTAACATGTTTAAACCCGATTTTTTCATATATTCGGATTGCACGTGTATTAAAGGGAAATACGGAAAGATCGATTGCAATTAACCGCAACTTGCAAAATGAATGACCAACAGCAAGGGCAAGTGCCTCTGAACCATAACCGCCTGAGCGGTATTGGACGTCGCAAATAGCTATGGCCAGTTCCGCCCTTGCCTTGTTCCAGTTTATTCCTTTCAGGGAAATAAAACCGATCGGCATATCATCCTTTGTCGTTAAAATACTGTAAATGATGGACTCTCCACGACTGTACCAGGGTAATGACGGTTTTGAAACTGATTCAAGAAATCGCGGTTCTTCATTTGATTCAAACGGTTGCCATCCCATGGCACTGACAAGCTCGGAATCGGCTTAAAAATGGATATATTTCTGAATATGGTTTTTCTGAATCGGGGTAAGATATACTTTGGGGTTCATTATAATCCTATTATTATGATTTTGGGGGCTGATACAAAACACCCGTATCGATGAATCATTTTCATCAGACCATAGTATGGAAAAGAGCTACCCGTCAAATCTAAATTTCCCTCAGTAAATACAAAATAAAAAAAGGTCAGCGTTGTAATGAATTATCTTAATCAAAATTCTTACGGGTCTGTAATTGTAAAAGATACTATCTGAATTTTTGAAAATATTTGATAGAAAAAAACGCCTATGAGGCGGGATACTGAGTTAGGAAAAATGTGTTTATTTTGTCCATCAGTATGGGGTTTCGGCTGAGAGTCAGCGGCGTGTACTGGTGTTTTAAAGACTTAGCCCTTACAAAATCAGGATGCCACCATATTTGGTATATAAATATTTTTCAGTTTTGAAATTTTGATTCCACTATGAACCTCAACAGCTGTTACAAGCCTACCCTTCACTATAATTTTTATATATATAGGTCACATTTTAGCGGTACAAAATTGGATGGCCGGATTTTTGCTCCTGAGATTGCCTATAATATTTTTTTGACCGGGTAGCTCCAATTAAATGGAATCCTCATTTCAAAATTCATTTACACAAAGACAAAATTAGAATAATTAATATCGGTATCGGGAAGATGGAGAATCATGTTTCTACTTTTTAGCCCTAATATAAAAATACCCGGTAATTTTTCCAAGTTCCTTATAAGGATTAATATGGAATTTCAACAAAATGATTTGAATGACTTAAAAAAAGCAAAAATACTTCTGGAAAATCCTGGCATTGCAGCAAAAATAACTAATTTAATTGGCACACCAATTGAAAAGGGGTTTGAATTATTGCCTGACAATTGGAGTGCAAAAGTTGGTGAAATTACACAAGCATCATTATCCAAGGCTGTCCATGCAGCAATTTTTACGATGAAAGATACCCCTGGTGAAGAAGCATCAAATATCTGGCATAAACTGGCAGTAGTTACAACAGGGGGTATAGGTGGTTTTTTTGGATTAGCTGCTATGGCAATAGAACTACCAATTTCTACAACGATCATGTTGCGCTCTATATCTGATATTGCACGAAGTGAGAGTGAAGATATCTTCTCAATTGAATCCAAAATAGCATGTCTCGAAGTGTTTGCTTTTGGTGGACCAAGTCAGAGCGATGATGCGTCTGAATCTGGATACTTTGCAGTACGTGCGGCCTTAGCTCAATCAGTCTCAAAAGCTGCTGCATATATATCGGAGAAAGGTTTTGTTGAAGAAGGAGCGCCTGCCCTTGTTCGTTTAATCATTCAAATTGCAGGGCGTTTTAGCATTCAAGTTACAGAAAAAGCTGCTGCAC
>JAQICW010000347.1 GCA_027858355.1 Desulfobacula sp. | reverse complement strand
TCTCTTTTGTTTTTGATTTTTTTTTATAAAAGAATGATATTTACCATGGTGTCTTTTTCCAGGCCTTCAACATGATCCCCGATTTCAAGTAGTCCGTCTGCATGAATCATGGTTCTGATCAGCCCTGATTTTCCAAGGACGGGTTTTGCCAGCAACAGGTTTTCTTTTTTTATAAGCTCGACCCTGACAAAATCCCTTCTGCCCTGGGCAGATGGCACATTTCGAGTCAGCTTTGCCGGAACCCTTATGGTTCTGTCCAGATGTTCAAGTCCTTTCAGCCGGTTTAAAAAAGGGATGACCACAATTTTGAGTACCACCATGGCAGAGACTACCTGGCCGGGAAGCCCCCACACGGGTTTTTTCCCGACTTTAGCAAGAATGGTTGGTTTGCCTGGACTTATGGACATGCCATGGACCAATATTTGTGTATCGGGTAACGAGGACAATACCTCAATGGTAAAATCCCTTGTTCCTACAGAGCTTCCACCGGAAATAAGGACCATGTCTGTTTCTTCAAGGGCTTTTTCAACTGCTTTTTTAATGGCATGGGGATCATCTTTGATAATGCCATAGCGAACGGGGATGGCATGGGCTTCATTGATAAATCCTGACAGGGCATAAGAGTTGATATCACGGATTTTACCTGGAACAGGCTCTTCTTCAATGGGAATAATTTCATCTCCCGTTGAAATGATACCGACTTTTGGTGTTTTAAAGGTTTCAATATGGGTAAAGCCAATACCTGCGGCAAGGCCTTGTTCCTGGGGGCGAATAAAGGTTCCGCAGGATAAAACAATGTCTTTTTCTGAAAAATCTTCGGATTTATCAATCACATGCTGTAAAGGAGCCACACTTTTATAAATTTCAACGTAAAGTTCATCAATGAGCTCTGCATGTTCTACCATGACAACACTGTCCGCTCCTTTTGGGAGCATTCCGCCCGTTGAAATTTTTGCAGCCTGGCCCTGAGCAATACTGAATTTCGGGATATCGCCCATTAAAATTGTTCCTGCAATATCAAGCCAGGCAGGGCTGGATTCAGATGCCCCGAATGTGGAATCTGCCGCAACGGCATACCCGTCCATGGTGGCCCTCTTAAATCCAGGCATATCTTTTTTTGCAACCAGGTCCTGGCTAAGAACCTTTGAAAAAGCATTGAAAACAGGTGTTTTTTCAGTTTCAACAGGAGAAAATTTTTCTGTCAGCCCCATAACCTCTTCAAGGCTTTTTACTTTGAAAAAATGGTTCATTTTACGTGTGACCCCTTTGTTACGTGTGACCCCTTTGTTACGTGTGACCTTCAGGTTAATGCCTTTTTTAATCGTTCCATGGCCAATGCCACATTTTCAAGACTGTTAAATGCGCTGATTCTTATATAGCCTTTGCCACACCTGCCGAAACCGGCCCCCGGTGTACACACGACCCCGGCTTTGGTCAGGAGCAGGTCAAAAAATTCCCAGGAATCCCGGCCCGCTCCATCTATCCAGATATAGGGGGAGTTTTTTCCTCCAACATAATCAAATCCAAGTGATGCAATCGTTTTTCTGATGATATCGGCATTATTAAGGTAATAGTCAATCTGCTGCCTGACCTGGACTTTACCCTCTTTTGAATAAACGGCTTCTGCAGCTTTTTGAACGGGATAGGATACTCCATTGAATTTGGTGCAATGCCGCCTGTTCCAAAGGGCATGGAGGGATACTTTTTCACCCTTTGAATTAAAAATCATACAGTCTTTGGGCACCACGGTAAACCCGCATCGTGTTCCTGTAAAACCGGCTGTTTTTGAAAAACTCCTGAATTCAACTGCCACTTCTTTTGCCCCTTCAATCTCATAGATGGTTCTGGGCAGTTCTTCATCCCGGATAAAAGATTCATAGGCTGCATCAAATAAAATCAATGCACGGTTTTCCTTAGCATATGCCACCCATGAAGCAAGTTCTTTTTTTGTCATAGCGGAACCTGTCGGGTTGTTGGGAGAACAAAGATAGATCAGATCCACTTTCTCTTCAGGAAGTTTCGGAAGGAAATTGTTGTCTTTTAAACACTCCATATAAACAATTCCGCTATATCTGCCATCCTCATACTCACCTGTGCGGCCTGCCATGACATTGGTATCCAGATAGGCCGGGTATACAGGGTCAGGAATGGCAACCCTTATATCCTGTGCAAATAATTCCTGGAAATTCCCCGTATCACATTTTGCGCCGTCACTGACAAATATTTCATCGGCCAGAATATCTGCGCCCCTGTCCTGAAAATCATTTTTTGCAATGGTTTCTCTTAAAAAAGCATATCCCTGTTCCGGGCCATAGCCTCTGAAGGTGGCATCATTGGCCATTTCATCCACCCCATCATGGAATCCTTTAATCACTGCCGGGGCAAGGGCCATGGTAACGTCACCAATCCCCAGTCTGATGATGTGTGCTTCTGGATTTTTCTGTTGATAGTCATTTACTTTTTTCGCAATATCTGAAAACAGATAAGATGCTTTTAATTTACTATAATTGTCATTTGCTTTGATCATAAATTGTCCTTTCAATCTATATCGTGTTCAATTTGTTTTTGCTTGTTTCCCATACAGCCATGCCAAGAGATTTAAATTCCTCCACAGTCAGTGTTTCCGCCCGTCTTTTGGCATCTATTCCCGCCATTTCCAGGGCCTGAATAATAAAATCTTTTTCAAATTCAAATTCTCCCCCTGCCATGGCATTTTTTAAGGATTTTCTTCGTTTTGAGAAAGCCGCCTTAATGACATTAAACAATACCTTTTCCTGTTCAAGAGTTACTGTCCCGGGCTCAAAAAAATTAAATTTTAAAATAGATGAATCCACATCAGGTTTTGGGAAAAAAGAAGATGGCCCGATTTGAGTAACATGACTCACCTCTGCAGCATATTGAACCACGGCAGAAAGTCTTGAATAATCCCTTCCTCCAGGCTTTGCGATTATCCTTTTTGCCAGTTCTTTTTGAAACATTAAAAATGCCGTTTCAATGCAGCGTCTTTCTTCAACCAGTTTGAACAGGATTTGTGATGAAATATTATATGGAAGATTTCCAATTACTACAATTTTTTTGTCCCGGGCCAGCTCATTTATATTAAATTTTAAAATATTTTTATGGATAATGGTAACATTTTTTAAATTTTCATTTTCCAGTTCCTGCTGTAAAAGGGGTATCAGGCGGGCATCCGTTTCAACAGCGGTCACATGTAGTGCTGCCCGTGCAATGGGGATGGTAAGAGCACCTAACCCGGGCCCGATCTCCAGTACCCGGGAGTCATTTGACAGCCCGATTTTTTCAACAATCATTCTTGCTACACCAGGATTAGCAAGAAATTTTTGTCCTTTTTCTTTGCCAGCATACCGATTTTTTTCTTTTAAAAATAGCCCGGGATGTGTCATCTATTTGCCTTTTTCTGGGTTTAATTTATTCTGTATAATCTGGCCAAAAATTTTCTTTTAAATATTGTTTTAAGCAAATTTTACAAAAAATGACTACTTGACTTTTTTACTGCATGCAAGTAGTTATTATATATACTTCAACCAGAAAATAGATTCAACCTTCAATACAAATTCGATTTGGTTTTTTGGATTTTTCAACAGTTATTTTTTATTTTTAATATCAATTATTTTAGCGTTGATGTTTTTACATATCAATAAAACCCTTTTTTCGGGAGGTGTATGATGGTAGAAAAACCAGAACCTGGAACCAATTGGGAAAGTTTTATAAAAATGCTGTTGAAAAAGCTTGATATTCCATTAAAAGAAGATATTGCTTTTTTGCATGACAGGCTTGACAAGCTTGAACAATTACTTTATCAAAAACAGCCGGGAACCAGAACACGGGGGAAAAAACCGGCTGTAAAACAAAAAAGTGCATCTGCCATAGTTTTTGATGTGTTTACTGAACATCCAAAGGGCACAAATTTTAAAACGGTTAAGGCGGCCACGGGATTTGATGATAAAAAATTGAGAAATATCATATTCAGGCTGGATAAGATAAAAAGAATTAAACGGGTAAAACGCGGCATTTACAAAAAACTTTAACCTGAAGGTCACACATAATCTGAAGGTCACAAGGGAGAGGACATAAGCATTCATGGGAAGTATCACATTTGAAAAAGGACAAAAACTTCAGGGCTATCTTATAAAAGAGGTTACCCGGCTTGAAACCATAGATTCAGTGATGATTCAGCTTGAACACCTGAAAACAAAGGCCAGGCATATCCATATCTATAATAAGGATAAGGAAAATACCTTTGGCGTGTTTTTCAGAACTGTTCCCAAAGACTCCACGGGGGTGGCCCATATTCTTGAGCATACAGTGCTGTGCGGGTCAAAAAAATTCAATGTCCGGGATCCTTTTTTCTCCATGATCAAAAGAAGCCTGTCTACTTTTATGAATGCCTTTACGTCATCTGACTGGACCATGTATCCTTTTTCCACCCAGAATTCAAAAGATTATTACAATTTGATGAATGTCTACCTTGATGCAGCCTTTTTCCCTATGATTGATGAATTAAGCTTTAAGCAGGAGGGTCATCGCCTGGAAATTATTGAAAAAAAAGATAAGGGTATTGAACTCGAATATAAAGGTGTTGTCTACAACGAGATGAAAGGTGCCATGTCTTCACCTGATCAGGTTTTGGGAAGATCTTTGCTTTCCGCCCTTTACCCTGACACGACCTATATGAATAATTCCGGTGGTGAACCATCCCAGATTCCCTCCCTTACCTGGAAAGATCTAAAAGATTTTCATGGCCGGTATTATCATCCGTCTAATTCATATTTTTATACCTATGGCAATCTGCCCTTGGAAAAAACCCTTTCATTTATCTGCGAAAAAGCTTTGGATCAATTTGAATTGTTAGAAATGGATTCAAAAGTCCCGGTTCAACCCCGATGGGATTTGCCCCGGAAAATAAAAAAAACTTATGCATATTCAGATCCAGACGACATATCAAAAAAATATCAGGCTTGTGTGGCCTGGCTGACCTGTGATGTCAAAGATTCTTTTGAAATTCTTGTGCTGACTGTTTTGGAACAGATTCTTTTAGGGAACTCGGCTTCGCCTTTAAGGAAAGCCCTTATCGATTCATCCTTGGGATCTGCCTTATCTGATTCAACGGGATTTGACCCGGACAACCGGGACACCATGTTTAGCTGTGGGTTAAAAGATATCTCCAAAGATTCTGTTGAAACAGTGGAGAAAATCATATTTTCAACCATTAAAGAGATTGCAGATAAAGGGATTGAAAAGAACCTGATTGAGTCTGCTATCCATCAGATAGAATTTTACAGAAAAGAAATTACCAATACCCCTTACCCCTTTGGTATTAACTTATTGCTTTCTTTTGCCGGTACTCTTATCCATGATGGTGATCCCGTCTTGTGCATTAATATTGATGAAGATTTGAAAACCCTGAAAGAAAATATAAAGAACGGCCCATTTCTTGAAAACAAGCTAAGACAATATTTTCTTGAAAATCCCCACTGGGTGCTTTTTACCCTTGAGCCGGATACAGGCCTTGAGCAAAAAAGTCTTGAAGAGACCCAAAAAGAACTTAAAAATCTTTTAAAGCAAAAGAGCAAAAAAGATCTTGAAAAGATCCAAAAAGATACCAAGCTCCTTGAAGCGTTCCAGGAAAAAGAAGAAGATGTTTCAGTCCTGCCAACGCTTGAGCTTGTTGATGTGCCGCCACAAATAGAAATTATAAAACCTGACAAGATCACGGGGGTTAATTTTTCCACCTGCTATGATAAGGCGACTTCAGGCATCCTCTATTTTACCTGTCCGGTGGGGGCCGGAAATATCCCGACGGATCTGTTTGCCCTGGTACCATTTTTCTGCCAATCATTTACAAACATTGGAACAAAGAAAAATTCCTATGACAAAATGGCTGAACTCATGGATCTTTATACTGGAGGGATATCTGTTACTCCGTTTTCAGGATCTTATTTTTCAAAAGAAGCTGAATCCCATTCGTTTCTCGCCATCCAGGGGAAGGCTTTGGACCGGAATGTTGAAAATCTGTTTGATTTAATAAAAGAATTTATCGAAGAATACAATTTTCAGGATTTTGACAGGTTGAAAAGCCTTTTACTGCAATACCAGGCCGGAATGGAAGCATCCATTGTTTCAACGGGTCACAGGTATGCCATCTCCCTTTCCTGCCGGCATCTTTCAAAAGCATCTTACATTAACGAGCTTTGGCATGGCATTTCTCAATATCAATTCATTAAACAGATTACCGAACAATTCAACACAAAAGATAATAAGAATAAAATTCTTGAAGTTCTGTCGGAAAAAATGATCAGGATGGCCCAGTCTGTTTTAAAAAAGGGAAATCTGAAACCTGCTGTGATTGGTAAGAAAAACGCCATTGTGGTTGCTGAAAAAAGGATTAAAGCAATTCATGAGCATCTTTCAAATGATTCTGACAAATTCTTTTTTACGCCGGACATATCCTTTAAAAAAGATGTGCCCTTTGACGGCTGGTATACTAATACATCCGTTTCTTTTGTGGGTCAGTCCTTTAAAACCGTTGGCATGACTCACGAGGATTCTCCTGGACTTGCTGTGATCAGCAAGATACTCAGATCCCTTTACCTTCACCGGGAAATAAGAGAAAAGGGTGGTGCATATGGGGGATTTGCAATTTATAACTCTGAAGAGGGCCTTTTTTCATTTGGCTCATACAGGGATCCCCATATTAAAAGAACCCTGGATGTCTATAAAAATGCCTGTGATTTTATTGTTAATGGGGACTATTCCCAGACGGATGTCAAAGAAGCCATTTTGCAGGTCTGCTCAGAAATAGACAAACCTGAAACTCCAGGCCCTTCTGCCATGAAAGCTTTTTACAGGGATATCACAAAATTGGATGATACCATTCGCCGGCAGTTCAAGGATTCTTTGTTACTACTGGATAAAAAAAGAATCCAGATTATTGCTGAACGCTATTTTACCATTGATGAATACCTGAAAGGGACAGCCGTTATTTCAAGCAAAAAAAACCTTGAACAGGCAAACCTTCAACTTGGGGCAGAAGAAAAACAATTAAATTTGTTTAAAATTTAAACAATTGCCCAGATTTTTTATTTGTATTCATAATACTAAAATAAAAGCAATCAAGCTGCAAGACTCCTTACGAGTGGGTTTTACGCCAGTCATTATACTGGCACATTCCCCAGAGTGCCTTGACCGCTCTTTCAGGGGAAGGGAAGAACACACTTTTATATTCATATCCATCTAACCTGTAAAGGGTTCTGCTGATTTCATCCGTTAAAAAGCTTACCCCCAGAACAGGTTTTTCATATTTTTGAGTTAATTTGACCACGTATTGGGTATAGTCCTCTTCAAATTGCAGTATCGTATCCTTGAAAAATTGTGCCTGGGCCTTATCTATTGCAGGATCAGTTCTGAGCACGGATTCAATCATCTTGTTGACCATCACCCTTTTTCCATGAATACCCAGATGAATTACTGCATCACACCCATCCCATTTGAGCAGTTCTTCCAGACAGGTTTTGGGAATGCTTGGATCACCTTCCCCTACAATATCAACCGGGTTCCCATGACTCCAGAATGGCGGTAGAATATTGTTGAGCCGTTCAATAATACCTTTAGAAAGCTTAGGCACTTCAAGTCCGTGTTCTGCGCAAAGATCTGTTGTGATAACGCCCCAACCGCCCCCAAGGGTCATGATGGCCACCCGGTTTCCCTTTGGCAGGGGCAAAGATGAAAATACAGCAGACAGGTCCAGAAGTTCCATGGGCTGATTTACCTGGATAATACCTGACTGTCTGCAAGCAGCATTAAATACTTTTGTGTCCGATGCCATGGCCCCGGTATGGCTTGCCGCAGCTTTTTCACCCATACTGGTTCTGCCGCCCTTTAAGACAACCACAGGTTTTTGCCGGGATACCCTTGCCGCACTTTTAAAAAATCTTGAACCGTTCTTTACACTCTCAATATAAAGAACCACAGTCCTTGTCAGGTCATCAATCTCAAATAATTCCATATAATCTTCAATGGTGACCATGGCTTCATTTCCAGACCCTGAAAAAGCCCGGATACCAATACCCTGCTGTTCGGCAAAGTCCAGAAGCTGGACCCCCATATTTCCTGACTGGCAGACCAGAACGGTTGAGCCGGGTATTGGGTAGGCATGGGCTGCATTGCAGTAAAAATCAATATGGGGATTGCATATCCCCATGGTGTTGGGCCCAAGGATTAATATCCCTGCCTCATAGGCGGCTTGTACAAGTTTTTCCTCTAATTTTTTCCCTTTTTCCCCAACTTCTCTGAACCCGGAAGTGATCAATAATATTCCTTTGACATTTTTCTTTTTTAAATCTGGTATCAGATCAATCACCTGGTTTGCAGGGATAGTCACCACGGCCAGTTCAACATCCTCTTCAATCTGGGAGACGGATGTATAGACTTGTCGGCCGGTTATTTTTCCGCCTCTGGGATTCACAAGATAAACCTTTCCCTTATAATCCCGGGACAAGGTATTGGTTAAAAGCATATACCCCCATTTTCCCGGAGTCGCAGATGCCCCGATAATAGCTATAGACTTTGGATAGTAACAGGAACCCAATACATTTAAATCAATGTCATAGGGTTTGTTTTTCGCTTCCCTTGCCTTTTCCAGCACAATTAAACCATCCACAGCAACAGGAGAACCATCAGGCTGTATAATCACAGGATTGATATCGATTTCTTTGATATCTGGAAAAGCCTGTGCAATATCTGACAGTCCTTTGAGGATTTTTTTGAGCTCTTGTTTCTTGGCTGCTTTTTCACCTCTGAAGGCATTTAAAAGTTTTTTTGTAGATATCTGTTCAAACATATCTTCCATATCAACATCATTTAAGGGAGCTATTTTAAAAACAATATCTTTTAACGCCTCCGTATATATCCCGCCTAAGCCAAATACGATGACCGGGCCAAACTGGGGATCTTTGAACATGCCGGCTACAAATTCCCTTTTGCCTGACACCACAGGCTGAATAAGGAAGGCATCAATATTGTCTTTTGCAGATATTTTCATTTCTTTGACAGCATCAAGGACCTGGCTTTCATCGTTCAGTCCGACGCGCACAAGACCTTTTTCTGTTTTGTGCAGAATGGTTGCACTGATACCTTTTAACACCACTGGGAATCCTGTTTCTCGACAGGCCGCAAGGATCTGATTTATATCAGTTTCCCGCTTTTCTTTCACCACGGGTATATTAAATAATGCAAATATTTTTTTTGCCTCGTCTTCAGGAATGGATTTTGGGATTGAGTTAGTTTTTGAAGATGCTTTTAATCTTGCATCTATAAGTTTTTTAATATCATGCAGTTTCATTTATGCTTTTGCTCCGTTAAATACAATGTTTGCAATACTGGTTGATACCTTGTCAATATCAAGTTTTTTACCAAAAATAATTTCCCCGAGACAGGCATGCTCAATGGCTCCTAATATCACTTTTCTTAATATTAAAGGGTCAATATCGGATTTAAGTTCTCCTTCTTTTATGCCTTTTTCAATAATCTCAAGAATTGTGCGGGAATATTTACGAATCATTTCATAGGCACTAGAATCAAAGAAATCCAAAGAATTACGAACCTCAAGCAGGAGAATTCTTGATAAAATTCTGTTATCTGCATAGCTTTCAAGGCTTGAGAAAATAATGACTTGAAGCTGTTTAATACAGGTTTTTTCCTTGGCTATCCTGGTCTCAATTTTTGTCTGGAACTCAACAAAATGCTTGTTTAAAACCTGGTATAAAAGATCTTTTTTGTCTTTTTGTCTTTGAAATATTTATAAATCAGCCCTTCTGTGACTTGGGCATTCCCTGCGATTTCTGCTGTGGTAATGGAATGAAAATCTTTTTGGGCCATGAGACGAGAAAAAGATTTCATGATTTTTATTCTGCCGGGGGGATTGGTTTTACCTTTGTGCTTCATATACTTCCTTTTTTGAAAATAATATTCTCTATCAAAATAGGCCACTATCAAAATGGTAAGTAACACTTACTCACAAAAAGAAAAAAATGTCAACCCATACGCTAGCCTCCTCGGTAGGATTCAATTCAGGCTTCTATATGTAGCGGTGCTCATAGTTTCAGAAAATTGGAAAAATTTTTCAAGATTTAGTCAAGATTTGCATGGCCCTCTTTAGACCCATAATCGACAAGACTATAGTTTGCTTTTTTTTAAAAATAGGGGTAGGAAAATAGGTGTGCCGGAAAAGCAAATCATATAATTAGGTTTAATTTTTGAAGAAAAAATTTTATACAGGGATTATAATATGGCAATAAGAACAATACTGGATCCCATAAGTCTTTGCAGAGAGATTGAAGCCTCCCATGAGCGGTGCAGACAATACGGCGTCGATCCTGAGGACAAGGGCAGTCGGAATCACAAATGTCTGTCTCCTGATGAACTGTCCCGGCGCCTGGCAGACAATCGACATTTTCTGGACATTGCCATAGCTCAGATAGAAGAACTTTACCAGTTTGTTGCAGGGGCCGGATTTGTTGTCAATATTGCAGACAGGGACGGCTATATCCTTCACATTTTAGGAGATCCCTCTCTGCTCAAAAAAATGGCGGCCGGGAACTGTTCTCCGGGTTACCGCTGGACTGAAAAAGATGTGGGAACCAGTGTCATCAGCCTATCCCTTGCACGGGGCATTCCTGTTCAGATTAATGATGACGAGCATTTTTGCCGGCGCGGCCACGGGTCTACCTGCTCGGCATCACCGGTGTTTGATCCCCAGGGTCGGATCCTGGGTATTATTGCAATGTCAGGGACTGCCAAAAAGGTTCATCCTCATACCCTCGGCATGGTTATAACGGCAGCAAGTGCCATCGAGAATCAGTTGAGGATCAAACGAGCATCAGACGAGCTGCAGCTCAAAAATAATTATATGGAAGCGATTATTGATTCCATTGACAGTGGGGTCATGGCAGTGGACAGGAATGGTATTGTCAACCAGGTCAACAGCCATGGGCGGCAGATTTTCCATTGGGAGACTCCATTGGAAGGAAAACCCCACGAGGCTTTTTTTGATAATCAGATTTCTTTAGAAAATCTGATGCGGCCGGGGTTCGACTTTGTGGACCGGGAAGTGATCGTCCGAGGCCCTTCAAGGCCAATTCAACTCATCTGTACGGCAAGGCCTATTTTTGATATCAAAGAACAGATGCAGGGGACGATCATCATCTTCAACAAGATCAATCGAATCCGAAAACTGGTTAATGACATGGCCGGATCACTTGCCCGCTTTACATTTAATAATATTCTCGGGAACAGTTCCGCCATCCGGGAGACCCGGAAAATGGCAATAATAGCCGCTCCCCAGAATTCTACAGTCCTACTCCAGGGAGAAACCGGAACAGGCAAGGAACTTTTTGCCCAGGCCATTCACAATTATAGTGAACGACGTAACCACCCCTTTATTGCCATCAATTGCGGGGCCATTCCCAGGGAACTTTTGGAAAGTGAGCTGTTCGGATATGCCGGGGGGACTTTTACCGGGGCATCAAAAACGGGGAGGCCGGGAAAATTTGAGCTGGCAGACGGGGGTACCATTTTCCTGGATGAGATCGGAGACATGCCCACGGA
>JAQICW010000336.1 GCA_027858355.1 Desulfobacula sp. | reverse complement strand
GATCCAAAGGTTTTTTTCTTGCTGGGGGTGCTGGGGCTGTGGTTGGGGCAGTTGACCTATCGCCTTCATATAATTTATTATGCAATTTTGAAAATTGTGAAAAAGAAATAAATACATTTTTAAACCGGTATTGGGGAAATAGATCATTCAATTTTCGTATGAACAACATATTTTCAGGATCTGTAATACCAAATAGTATTGTATTATCATTTAAACTTAATGGTATACTCTTGTTTTCCCAGGACTTTTGTTGATCCATCACTTGAATCAATACGTTCAAGTCTTTTTGGTGATAGATAAAATCATTGATGTAGTTGAATGGAATATTAAATAAATCAATTAATAGGATTTGCATTTCTCTGGTTGAAACAAGCCCTGAGTTAATAAGGCAGCTGATAAAGGGAATATTTTGTTGTTGTGCGTCTTTTTCTGCTCTAACCATAACCTCTTTGGGAAGGATTTTTTTTGAAACCAGGGCTGATTGAATGGATTGTAATTTATTATATTTATGAAGAACATAATAATTATCCCATGGTGTGATCAAATTCAGATCACATAAAATCATTCCAAAAAGGCGATTTTTGTTCGGGGATGAATCGTCCTGTCTCTTTTCCTGAAGCAAAAGGGCTTCATGAATGTCATCCAGGCTTATGAATCCTTCCTTAACAAGGAGTTCGCCGGTTTTCAGTGGTTCAACCATTTTTGAGAACACTTTTTTTTGCTGGTGCAATGGTTTTAAGCCTTTTTATTTATTTATTTTTGATGAATTGACTGGCAGGGTGATAATAAAACTGGTTCCTTTGCCCTGTTGTGATTCACATTTGATTTTCCCATTCAATTCTTTTACAATGGAATGGACAATGGAAAGCCCGAGACCAGAGTTAGAAGATCCTATTTTAGTTGTGGTATAAGGTTCAAACAAAGAATCTTTTAGCTTTTTTTCAATTCCTGGTCCATTATCTGAAATTATGAGCTCAATATTTCCTGGGAGTTGTCTTTTTTCGTCAATCAGGATTTTTTGCGATTCAGATAAAAAACGTGTGGTGACGGTGATTTTTCCCCCTTTGTCCATGGCTTCTGCTGAATTTTTCACAAGATTGATCAAGACCTGTTTTAATCCATTCAGGTCTGTCTTTACTTTGGGTATTTCAGGATCAATATTGAGGGATGCTTCAATCTGTCTTGGCAGGAGAATCGATTTTTTCAAAAGTTCCAGTATACTTTGACAAACCTGATTAATATCCACCAGTTCAAATCCATCGATTTTCGGTCTTGAAAAACTCCTAAGCTGATCCAGTAATCCTGCGACCCGGTTCATTTCTTCACCGATAAACAATAATTCATCCTGGGCAGGATGCTTGTCAGGCAGCTTTAGCCCCAGGGTTTCTATATAAATTTTAATAATTGAAATGGGGTTATTAATTTCATGGATAACTTTGTCGGTCAGCGTGGAATAGGCCTCCATTTTTTTTTCGTGAATATCAACGGCATATTCTTTATAAAACTGGATATCCTGAATACAGACACCTGTCTGTTTTGAAAAAAGTTTCACCAGGCTTTTGTTGTCTTCAAGGTTTTTGGCCGTTGTTTCATCAACCCCCAAGACCATTACACCGGATGCTTTTTCTGATGAATATATGGGAATACAATATAACCCTTTTGTCTTTAGCAACCGAATAATCTGTGTGTCTGATATTGCAAGTTCTTCTTCGGCAGCTGTTTTTAAACTGTTTCTAACCTTTAATTCTTTTAGACATTTTATCAAAAGGCTTGATTGGTTTGATAACGGCAGGGCAATACTTTTTATAATATTATGAGACGTATCATTGGGGCTGCAAAAACCCGTTAAAAAATCTTTTTTTTCATCCAGAAGAAAATAAAATACCCTGGGAATATTAAAGACAATTTTAAACCCATTGTGTACAATCTCCAGGACAGTTTCAATATCCTTTGCATGCATAAGGTTCTGCAGGGTGCCGTAAAATAAAGACAGGTTTTTTATTTCTGATGTTAACGAATCTTCATAAAAAGTATCCTGTGCTTCCCCTAGTTTGATGTCGAGGCTTTTGGCAATCTCCAGGACTTCTTTTTCTGCTGCAATGACAATCTGCTCTAATCTTATTGGGGGAATATCTGTCAGTGAAATAATATCTGGAATTTTTTCCACTGCATCATGCTTAGCCAGAAAATTTGAGATAAACACCACTTTTACATGGGAAAGGGCGCCTTCAATCTGCTGAATGCTTTCATTGATAAAGAATACAGCATCTGAAATCAGGGGATTTAAATTCCATTGACTGAAAAGCCATGCACTTATCTGTGGCGTATCTGCACCAAACATTTCCATTTCAGCAGAAATGGTTTGTTTTTCATTAGAAGAGGTTTGCAGAATTGCTTTGTAATCTTCTGGAAAATTCTGCAAAAGTACCAAGCGCCCTATATCATGCAGCAGCCCTGCCAGAAAAAATTCTTCTGGGTTGGGAAAATTATTTTCTTCGGCCATTTTTCTTGCAATCACACCGCATTTATAGGAGTGATACCAGACCTTACCGAGAATAGACTCGGGAGCCCCCTCTGAAAAATTGAAAAATCGCATTGCCGAGGTGCTGATGGCAATATTTTGGATAGTGTCTTTTCCAAGGTAATCAACGGCCGTCTTTATGCTGTTCACAGCTTTGGGCAAATTAAGGTATGACGAACCAAGAATCTGCATAAGGCGGGAAGTTAAAGATGGATCCGCAGAAATAATCTCTGTCAGTTCCTCAATACTTGTCTTTTCACTGTTACAGACCTTAATGAGCCTCAGCATGACCTGGGG
>JAQICW010000233.1 GCA_027858355.1 Desulfobacula sp. | reverse complement strand
GCAGGCCGCCCATGGTAAAACGACACTCATCCAGAGTACCAAGAACATCCACAAGCATCAACCGTCTGAATTTGTCAAAACCGACCTCTATTTTACCATCTTCATTCACCAGGCCGATGTTTGAAAATTCAGTGGTTATCATATCATTAATAAGACAGGTAAGCTCTTTGAGGCTGGATATTTCATCTTTGCTCAACCCTGAAATCTGTCCTGCCTGGTTCCAGCTTATATAACGATCGGTGATTTCCAGCTTGGTGGAAACATCAATGATGGGTTTATCAAATTTTTGATCCGGCACCGGCATCTCTTTAAGGCCTAAATCCTCCGGTGTTATCTGGCCCTTTTCAAGGCGTTTGAAAACACTGCTGCCGGGTGGTAATGAGTTCCTGTAAATAACCTCAAGGGGAATAAGGAAGGTTGATTTTTCTTTTGCATAACCTGAATAATCATACTCCTTGCCATTGGTCTTAGGAGGAATTATTCGAAGCAATTCTACTTCCATGACGTTCACAGGTTTTTCCACCTGGGACAGTTGTTTGACAATACCCTCTTCTACCAGGCCAAGATAATGGGTTGGTATGCCTTCTTTTTCCAGTTTTTCAAAAAAATAGGCGCCCAATAGTGCAATGGCAGCTCCTTTATGTTCGATAAGATCCGGCATCTCGCCCCAGTCAAAAACGGAATAACGATCGGAAAATGTAAACCTTGCCCGTCCCGGAGTGTCCATCAAAGCTTCCTGTAATATTTGAAAATCTTTTACACTACCCATTGCAAACCTCCATGTCATCTGTTTCCAATGCATCTTTTGCTGTTTTCTGGTACGCCTCTACCTTTTTTTTGACCTGGTCATCGGACAGGGCAAGAATTTTTGCCGCGGCAAGAGCGGCATTGGCCGGTTCCAAAACTGTCATAGGGGCCACAGCAGAAGGCATTCTCAGGCTGGAATAAACATCTGCCCCGGCAAATTTATCGCTGTAGGGCGGACAGGCAATGACCGGGCAAAAGGTCTGTGCATCGGTAAAACCGCTGAGGGCATTGCTTCTTCCTGCCACTGTAATAAAAACCACCCCTTGTTTTTCATAGTCTTTAATCAAGTCATAACACTTTAGCGGGACTTTATGGGCAGACGCTACCCGCATTATGCTTTCCACTCCCAGTTTTTCCAGATTTTCCTGGATTTTTTGACACCATTTAAGATCACTTTTTGATCCCATGATGATAATAACCTTACCCATTGTAGTTCTCCTTTTATTTATAGTTTGTGTTGTTCATCGCATATTTCAGATTCAACTGGCCGATTTATAGCCCAGGTCAAAAGCCTTTAAATTGGTGCTTGCAAAAGAGGCTTTTGTTTTTTCCCGGATCATCCGGCGGAACAGGTCAGGGGTCATGGGGTCTTTCAGGGTATGGACCAGGGCTCCCAGCATGACCATGTTGAGAGAAAGCTTTGATCCTGCCTGCATGGACAGTTCTGTGGCATTGAACTGGACAAGTTTTTGCACCCGGCCCTGGATTTTTTCCATGGACTTTCCCACATCTGGATATTGGTCAATACCTAGTCCCACGGTAAAGGGCGGGACAGGCCGGGTGTTGGTAATCACCACGGAATTGGCATTGCATTTAGGCATGGCCCGGATGGTTTCACAGGGCTCAAATCCCAGGAGAACATCGGCCTCACCATCGGAAATACAAGAGGTACTTCCCTTTCCCAGGAGAATCATGGACTCAACCACCCCCCCCCTCTGGGCCATGCCGTGGAATTCAGACATGCGTACAGGAACACCCGCTGCTATGGCGGCTTCCCCAATAACCCGGGCAGCCAGTATATTGCCCTGTCCTCCAACAGCCACAATCATGATCTTGGTTAAATTCATTGCATTTTCTCCTTTTTAACAGGTAATATGGCGTTTTCAGGGCAGATCTGCACACAGAGCATACAGCCTGTGCATGACGCAGCATCAATAAAAACCTTGTCATTTTCCAGGTAAAAAGCCGGACAGGCCACCCGGGTCAGACAGTCTCTGTGGTTTTTGCATTTATCCTGATTCACGTAAAAAGGACGTTGTTTTTTGCCATGGGGAAGGCCCCGCTCATACAGGGGGCAGCCTGCCCGGGAAATCAGCACTGAAATCCCTTTGTGGGAAACAATATCTTTGATGACTTCAAGGGATTTATGGTATTTAAAGGGATCGATTACCCCTATCTTTTCAATGCCCATGCCCTTGACGATATTTTCAATGGAAAGCCGTGTCCAAGGAAGCCCCAGGTGGTTAATATCCGCTCCAGGATGGGGCTGGTGGCCTGTCATGGCCGTGGTGCCGTTATCCAGGATCATCAGGGTGAAATCATGGTTATTGTAAACCGCACTGGCCAGGGGTGAAAGACCGCTGTGGAAAAAAGTGGAATCCCCTATAAAGGCCACTACTTTTTTGCCCGTGGCCCGGGCAAAAGCACCGGCAGTGCCAACTCCGGCTCCCATGGCAATGAGAAAATCCCCCATTTTCAAAGGCGGTAAAAGTCCCAGGGTATAACAGCCGATATCTGTGGGGTAAATGGCATCATCTCCCAATACCTCCCGTATGGCCACATAGCTTGCCCTGTGGGGACAGCCGGCACACAGAACCGGCGGGCGCTGGGGTGCTAGGGGCAGGTCAGATACCTGGACAGGGGTCTTCTGGGTAAAGGGCAGACCGAAATAAGATGCAATCACCTTTTTCACCATGGCAGGGTCAAATTCATAGAGCCGGGAGAACAGGTCTTTTCCTTTTCCAACAATGGGAAGGGTCAGGCCTGCCTTCTGGGCACAGCTTCTCACGCTTTCCTCCATGTAGGGCTCTCCCTCCTCCACCACCAACGCTTTTTCACATCCG
The DNA here is from genome assembly GCA_027858355.1 of Desulfobacula sp. The sequence continues at coordinate 1,158 of JAQICW010000233.1, read as the reverse complement.
GCCAGGGCATTCTGGATAAAGGTTTCCGGCATGGGATGGGAAAAACCAATGCGGAGAATTTTAAACTGATCTTCCTGGCCCAGATCCTGTAAAGCATCTTTCACATATCCATAACTGACCCCATTGCAGATGATCAAACGGTTCCCGCTGCCCTGGACCATGTTCCAGGGACTTTTGTTGGTGATGTCCAGGGCCTTGTCATAATTTTCCAGCAGTTTGACGTGGAGCTTTCTGGAAACAGCGGGCACGCACACATAGGAAAAAGGATTTTTGGTAAAACTTCCCTGGGTCTTTCTTTCCTGGATCTCTCCCAGGGTCACCACGCCGGAGGAATGGTTGATGCGGGTGGTGGTACGTATGATCACGGGTTCTTTGAGCAGTTCAGACAATTCAAAGGCGTACCGGGTCATTTCTTTGGCTTCAGACACGGAAGAGGGCTCTAAAATGGGCAGCCCGCTCAATTTGCCGTAAAAACGGCTGTCTTGTTCGTTCTGGCTTGAAAACATGAAGGGGTCATCGGCAACAATCAAGACCAGGGGGCCTACAACTCCTGTGTAAGCCAGGGTCATCAATGCATCCGATGCCACATTCAGTCCCACATGTTTCATGGTGCACATGGCCTTTAAACCACTCATAGCAGCACCTGCCGCCATCTCAAGAGAAACCTTTTCATTGGCGCTGTACTCAAAATAAAGATCGGTTTCCCGGGAAACCTGAAAAAAATTCAAGGCAATCTCGGATGAGGGGGTGCCGGGATAGGCTGCGGTAAAAGCCACTCCAGCTTCAATGGCTCCCCTGGCAATGGCTTCATTTCCCAGCATGAAGACCTCTTCTCCTGGACTGTTTTTCAATATGTAATGCATGGGTTTACACCTTTATCCTTTAGCGGTTTGCGTGAAAAAGAGCAGGCATGCCAAAATAATGCAGCATACCTGCACTTTAAGTAAACAATTTTAGATAAAAACTTACTCTTCTTGTGGTTTTCCAAGTACCTCAGCAAACATCTCCATATCCCACACTCTTGAATTGGCAATATTCTGGCGGAATTTAATAAAATCCGCTGTATCCCTGCCCGTGATTTTTTTTGTGTTAAATGCACCAAACCCAAGGAAGGCCTCGCCGCTCATATTGGCAGCCAGCCAATGCCTGTGGGAATTC
>JAQICW010000106.1 GCA_027858355.1 Desulfobacula sp. | reverse complement strand
GGCTTTCCTTATTGTCGTTATTCAGCTGAATAACGACAATAAGGAAAGCCTGACCCAGTCTACTTCATAATGAGAAAATAGATCAGAGGAATAAAAATAGCGGGGAGCATATTCCCTACTTTAAGCTTTTTTTCCCTTATCATATTTAAGCCCAACGCAACAATTAAAAGGCCACCGATACCAGACATCTGGGTGACGACAGCAGGAACCAGCAATGGTTTTAAAAGCCCTGCCATCAAGGTGATGGAGCCTTGATAAAATAACACCGGAAGTGCCGCAAAAAGGACTCCGATCCCAAGGGATGAACTTAAAATTATTCCAACAATACCATCAAGGGTGGCCTTGGCAAACAAGGTGGCATGGTTGCCGGTAAGACCGCTTTCAAGGGATCCTACAATGGCCATTGAGCCAACGCAATACATGAGAGAGGCAGTTACAAATCCTGTTGAAAAATTGGAGGATTTTTTTGAAAATTTGGTTTCAAGATAATTGCCCAGGAGTTCAAGGTAGTTTTCAATACCAATCCATTCACCGATAAGAGAGCCAAAAGCCAGGCTTGCAATAATGATCACAAGATCATTACACCCAAGGGCACTTTTCATCCCAATCAGAATAACAGCAAGGCCGATGGCCTGCATCACCGTCTGATTATATTTTTCAGGGATTCCATTTCTAAACAATAATCCAATAAGGCTGCCTGCAATAATTGTCAGGCAATTTACAATTGTTCCCAGCACAGATTCTCCCGACTCTCAGGTTCTAAAAGAAAGATTCTTTAATATAATCAACCCCGTTTTTAAACAATTTGACCCCAATGGTCATTTCCTTATCAAGGGGTTTTCCCTCTCTCTTAAGAATTTGAACCTTTCGTGTCCAGTCAGGATGATTTGTAAAATGGTTGTAGGCTTCAGGATGGGGCATCAACCCGAAAATTCTCCCTGTGGGATCGCAAATACCTGCGATATCTGAAAGAGACCCGTTCGGGTTTAAGGGGAAGGCTCCATTTGCAGGAACGCCTTTAGCATCCGAATATTGAAACACCACTTGATTATTTGCCAAAAGAGTGTCAACAATTTCTTTTTCTGCAATAAATTTCCCCTCTCCATGACGAACCGGATAATCTGCCATCTTTATATCCTTTGTGAACACGCAGGGGCAGTTGCCATTGGCAGCCAGATGGACCCATTGATCCCTGAAATTTCCACAGTCGTTAAAAGTAACTGATACGCTTCTTTTGGTGTAATCATTGTCCAGTCCAGGCAATAGACCTATATTAACCAGGGCCTGGAACCCATTGCATATACCAATGATAAGTTTTCCCTGATTCACAAAGGATAAGAGATCACCACCGATATGGTTCTTAAGCTTTAAGGCCTGAATCACACCGGCACCATGGTCATCCCCCCAGGAAAACCCTCCGCCAAAGGCCAGGATATGAAAATCTTCCAATTTTGTTTTTCCTGAAACCAATCTGTTTATATGTATTTTTTGGGCACAAGCTCCTGCAAGTTCAAATGCATGGGCTGTTTCACTGTCACAATTTAATCCAAACCCTGTTAAAACAAGTGCGTTAACCTTTTTCATATCATGTCTCCAAAGGTTTTATTAAATGCTTGATCAAGTTCTGTTATTGAGAGGTCTGCCACAGATTCCCGGTTGAGGCCATAAATCTTTAAATGGTCATGAAGATCGGTTACAACCCCCACAAAGCTTGCCGCCATCCCTTTAAACAATTTTTCAAAAACAGATCTGTTTTCCAAGGGAATGGTAACAATGAATCTGCCTGCAGATTCTGAAAACAAAAGAGTTTCACTTAATAGGCTGCCACGACTTTCATTCATTGGAAGATCTTTTAAATTAATTTCAAGACCAAGGCCACCGGCCATGGCCATGTAAGATAGATGGACTCCAAGACCGCCCCTTCCAATAGCATGACAGGATGCCACAAGTCCTTTTTCAATGGAAGTTTGTACAGCTTTATACACTACTTTGAATTTATCACAGTCAACATGGGGAACATTCAGTCCGATTCGATGAAAAATCTCATAAAATTCAGAAGCTCCAAGTTCATTAGCTGTTTCCCCCAGGACATATACAAGATCTCCTGCAACCTTTGGGTCCATGGAAACGCACTTTGATACATCTTCAATAACAGAGGTTGCGGAAAATTGAACGGTTTCAAGTGCTGAGACTTTAATTCGTTCGCCAAACGCTCCTTCAAGATGTCCATCCACATACATGCTGTCCTTGCCGGATAACAATGGAATTTCATATTTTTCACAGGTCTGTTTCAAAGCCCTGCATGCCCTTACGAGCTGTGCTGCCTTAAACCTTCCATCTGGATTTTTCCTTGAATCAAATTGGATGTTGGGCCAGCAAAAATTATCAAGCCCGCCAATATGGTCAAAATTTCCCCCAACGGCCATCAATCTTCTCACTGCTTCGTCAATGGTACAGGTCATCATATGAAAGGCATCAATTTTAGAATACCAGGGCAAAAGACTCTGGGTGAATGCAAGGCCCTTCTGAGATGTCAGGACCGGGCGCGTCACGCTGGCGTCGGACGGTATATTATGGTTCACACCAACCATGGGTTTTATCACGGAACCACCCTGGACCTCATGATCATATTGACGGATTATCCATTCTTTTGAACTGATATTTGGTCTCGCAAGCATCTTGAGCATCAATGTATTGAAATCAGAAGGCGAACTGATAACCGGTTCTGCAAGACCTCTGGTTTCAGGCGGCAGCCATATGGCATCAAATTCCCAGGAGGGAAACCCCTTGTCTAGCAAATCCATATCAACATAGGCACAGGTTTCATCTTTATATTTGATGTGCAGCTTACCCGTGTCTGTATATTCTCCTATCACAGTGCTTTCAACTTCATGCTCTGCTGAAAGTTCCATAAATCTATCCAGATTTTCTGGTTTAACTGCAATGGTCATTCGTTCCTGGGATTCTGAGACCCAGATTTCCCACATATCAAGCCCTTCATATTTTAACGGCACACGATCCAGCCACACCACACATCCGTTGGAGATCATGGCAGATTCACCAATGGATGAGGACAAACCACCACCGCCATTATCAGTAATAAACGGAATCAGGCCTTCATCACGGCAAATCAAGAGAAAATCATGCATTTTCTTCTGGGTATAGGGATCACCGATCTGGACATGACCTGCCGGTGTATTTTCCGAATAACTTTCCGAAGAAGCTGTCACTCCATGTATTCCATCTTTTCCTACCCTGCCGCCGCTCATGATAATCAGTTCGCCAGGAGATGTTTTCTTTTCATGACTTAGCTCGCCCCTGACCTTATTTGGCATAATCCCCAGTGCAGTTACAAAAACAAGGCTTTTGCCCATATATCCCGGGTTGAACAATGTCTGGCCAAAGGTGGTGGGAACACCACTTTTATTGCCCCCGTCCTTTACGCCTTCTATTATACCGTCAAGAAGACGTCTTGGGTGAAGCGGCGGTTTTAATGGGCCATTATAATTCACATCTCCCACACAATACCCGAAACTGCCCATGAACAGTTTGGATCCAAGACCTGTTCCCATGGGATCACGATAAACGCCTACAATGCCGGTTATTGCACCGCCATAGGCTTCCATATTGGAAGGTGAGTTATGGGTTTCGCCTGTAACTACATAATTATTTTCATCATCAAACCTGCCAACCCCTGCATTGTCCCACAACACTGAAACCACCCAGTCTTTTTTATCTTTGAGTCTTAAGGTTGGTTCCTGAATATAGGTTTTAAAAAGACTGTTTTCGATTACATCCTCATTGGTGGAAATATCCTTGTATCTGAAAATTCCCTGAAAGGTATTATGGTTACAATGATCGCTTCTAGCCTGGGAAATATATTCCAATTCCACATCTGTGGGTTCTAAAAGATTCACCGCTTTTCTGGATTCCAATACTTTTGAATCCAGAAAATATTCTCGGATCACGGGAATATCTCTTGGATTCAGTGCCAGATTCCTCTCATCTGAAATTTTTGCAAGCTTTTCATCCGACTCAATACTGACAACCTCAAAACAAGGAGTATGGTCAAGGATTACTTTGGCAGGTTTAACATTGGCTCCTATGTCCTTATCCCATTCTTTAATAGAGAAAACTTTAAACTGCTGAATGATAGTGTTTGATAAAAGCTCAGAAGCAAGTTTTTCCACATCTTCAAAGACAAGTGTATCTCCTTTAAGGCAATAGCGTTTTGAGGTATATATACCCTCATCCGGCCCAAAACTTTTCCCCAGATGATCCTGAATAGCTTCCATTGCTGTTGCACCGGGATTATCTTTTACCCCTGGTCTGAATCCAACCCAGATACACCAGTGAAAGCCAATATTCAAAGGATTTAAGCTTGAAACCTGGGTCACAGGATTGGTGAGAATCTCATCTTTTACCAATTCAAGTTGATGAAGATCCAAATCTGACTCAATGGTCACGATATTAATACATCGCGCCTCTTGAATTTTAATTCCAAAATAAGAGTCTGCCTTTTTTATCAGAGAAGATGCTTCTGCATCCCTCAGCTCTTTTTTAAGAGCAATCTCAATACAGCAAATCATATTATCCACCATTGATCATTCTTACAATGTCATTATAAAAAACAAAAACCATTAAAGCTACAAGCACTGCTGCGCCTAATTGATTCGCTTTTTCGCGCAGTTTGTCACTTACAGCTTTACCAGTAGCCGCTTCAATACCAAAAAATAATAAATGGCCGCCATCTAACACGGGAATCGGAAAAAGGTAGCTGAGACCAAGATTTACCGCAAGCAGTGCAATAAACCAGGCAAAATTCATAACGCCTGCCTTTGCCTGTTCCCCTGCCAATTGGGCAATCATCAAAGGACCGCCCAGGTTGTCTGCAGACACGCTTCCTTTGATCATTTTTCCAACAGAAAGCAGGGTTAACTTTACAAGCCCATAAGTATCCGTAATGGACCGCCACAGGGCCGCAAAAGGGTTAAGTCTTTTATGAAAAGATTCTCCCGTACCAACGATACCAATAACATATTTTTCAATTTCTTCACCAAATACATTTTTGCCAGGCTTTAGAACTGGAGAAAGAGCAAGGCCTTTAAATCGTCCATCACGCTCTACAATAATGTCCAATTGCTCGCCCTTGCCTGCACTAATAATCCGGGAGATATCTTCAAATGATTCAATTTTTTTCTTATTTATTTCTTTGATCACATCCCCGGCCTTAATTCCGGCTGCTAAGGCAGGTGTATCTTCCATGACTTTACCCACAATAGGTTTAGCCAGGTAAACTCCTGAAAACTGGTAAAGAACATAAAAAATAAAGATGGCCAAGAAAAAATTAAAAAAGGGTCCTGCTGCAACAATGATAATTTTTTGCAGTAATGACTTATGAGTAAAAGAAGAGTTAACATCCCCAGGGTCAATAGTGCCTCCTGGTTCTTCTCCCACCATTTTCACATATCCGCCAAGGGGTATGGCAGCCAGACAATACTGGGTTCGCCCAATTCGTTTTTTTAAAATTTTAGGTCCAAAACCCAGAGAAAATACCTCAACACCAACTCCACAGAGTCTTGCCGCAATAAAATGCCCAAATTCATGGATAAAAACAAGAATACCAATAACTATAATAAATGCCATCGCAGAATGACCCATAAAACCTCACTTTTAAATCTCTTTTATATTTGGGATTGCGCTTTTTCGCGTGCCCAACAATCCGCTTCTATAATACCCGAAAGGTCGGGATTGTCAATCCGTGTATGACGTTCCATTGTGCTGGAAATAAGTCTAAAAATATCTAAAAAACCAATGCGTTTTTCAAGGAAGGCACAAACGGCCACCTCATTGGCAGCATTCATGACAGCTGGAAGTGTTCCTTTTTGTTTACAGGCTTCAAATGCAAATAAAAGGGATGGAAACTTTTTAATATCCGGTTTTTCAAATGTCAGTGAACCAATGGTTGTAAAATCGGGAAAATCCATCTGCAGATCGAGTCGTTCAGGTTCTGACATAGCATAGGAAATCGCCCCCTTCATATCAGGCAGTCCCATTTGTGCCATGATGCTTCCATCTTTATACCCCACCATGGAATGAACAATACTCTGGGGATGGACAAGCACCTGAATTTCTTCATGGGTAATGTCAAACAAATGAACCGCTTCAATAATCTCAAGAGCTTTATTCATCATTGTGGCTGAATCAATTGTAATTTTATGCCCCATATTCCAGGTGGGGTGATTAAGAGCATTTTTTAAGGTAATATCCTTGAATTCATCAAACGGCCTTTCTCTGAACGGTCCACCTGAAGCAGTCAGAAATATTGTTTTCAATTCTTTTTTTTTGTTTCCCTTGAGGCATTGAAAAATGGCACTGTGTTCACTGTCTACAGGCAGAATTGAAACATCATTTTCCAAAGCTTTGGCCATGACTATCTCCCCGGCCATGACCAGGGTCTCCTTGTTGGCAAGGGCAATCTGTTTTTTTGATTCAATGGCGCAAAGGGCGGGTTTTAGTCCTGCCGCACCCACCATGGCCAGAAGAACCATATCTGACGACTGGTAAGCGGCAGCTTCACAATATCCAGCCTCACCAAATAAAATTTCAGGCCTGCTACTTCCCTTTAAAACCCTGGAAAGTTCCAAGGCTTTTGTTTCGTCCAGCACTGCAACCAGTTCAGGTTTAAATTCATCAATCTGCCTGGCAAAACAGCCTATGTTGTTAGCAGCTGTCAATGTCTTTACCTGGAAACGATCAGGATGCATCCTGACGATTTCCAAAGCACTGGTGCCGATGGAACCTGTTGAGCCTAATATTGACAAGGATTTCATAAAACAAACACCAGATAGACATAAAAAACAGGAATGGCCAGAAGCAACCCGTCTATTCTATCGAGCATTCCCCCGTGCCCCGGAAGAATCCAGCCCGAATCTTTAATACTTGATGCCCGTTTCATGGCAGATTCAAACAAATCACCTATTTGTCCGGCAATGGCAAGCAGAAAAGACGCCGGTATGGTAAGAAACGACAAAGACAGATCATGAAAAAAACACTGACAAAAAATAAATCCGGCAACCATTGAGGCTGCTATGCCACCCACAGATCCTTCAATGGTTTTATTGGGACTGATGTTGGGAGCAAGCGCATTTTTCCCAAAAAAGGTTCCACTGTAAAATGCACCTGTATCACTGGCAAAAATAACAACTAACAGCCAGATAATCCAAAAGGTTCCCCCATCAAGTTGTTTAATGAAAATCAGAAGAGACAAGGAAACCGGAATATAAACAATGCCTAAGACCTGCTTTGCAATAATATCAAATATGGCATGATTGCCGGCAAACCGGGACAACACAAAAATAGATAAGGCCATCAGGTTCATTGCAAGGATTAAAAACAGAATTTCCCATGATCCCAGGCAGGCACTGATAATAAGCGCCATTGAAACTATGTAGGAGATAAGCTTTATAGTATTGGAAATAGGTTCTTCATCATTTCCAAAAACAATTCTCAAATATTCGCGAATGGTAAATATGGCAACAACTGAGATCAGTACTGCAAAAAATAATGTATTACCCTTAATGAGAATCCATAAAACTATGGGGGCAAGTATTAGTGCGGTTATCCATCGTTTGATGTGCTGCATGATATCTTACCGAACCGTCGGTCCCTCTTCTGATAATTTTTTAAAATTTCAATAAATTCATCTTTAGAAAAATCCGGCCACAAGGTATCACAAATATAAATTTCAGAATATGCAGCCTGCCACAACATAAAATTACTCAACCTATACTCCCCGCTTGTGCGGATAATCAAGTCAGGATCAGGCATTGTTCTCGTGTAAAGGTGATCTGAAATAAGGTCCTGGGTAATATCCTTGGAGTCGAGCTCTTTTGATTCTATTTTTTGGGCAATCTGTTTAACCGCATTTGCGATCTCTTCTCTTGAACCATAACTCAATGCCAGATTTAAAACCATTTTATCGTTGTTTTTTGTCAACGCCAGTGTGATATCAACTTCTCGTTGAACATCCAGGGGCAGCCTGTGCTTTTGACCGATGATATTGATACGAATCTGGTTTTTTGAAAACTCTTCTCTTTCAGATATAATAAATTTTTTCAAAAGCATCATTAATGCTTTGACTTCGAGCTTCGGTCTTGCCCAGTTTTCCGTGGAGAATGCATATAAGGTGATCATTCCTATGCCAAGCTCTCTTGCGGTTGTCACGATGGAACGAACGGTTTGTGTGCCTTGTTCATGCCCTTTTACACGGTTCATTAACCTTTTTTTAGCCCATCTTCCATTGCCATCCATGATAATGGCCACATGAAATGGAAGTATTTCAGGATCAAGGGGCAAGTCCTGTGTTGAGTTAGACTTCAAGAATTTCCTTTTCTTTTTTAGCAAAGATTTCGTCTAACTGCTTAATATATTCATCAGTGGCTTCCTGAATCTGCTTTTGAGCCTTAAAACTGTCATCCTCAGAAATATCCCCTTCCTTTTGAAGATCTTTTACCATTTCATTTGAATCTCTCCGGATATTTCGAATGGCCACTTTATAATCTTCACAGATTTTAGCTACAGTTTTTACAATCTCTTTTCTTCTCTCTTCTGTCAAAGGCGGTATCGATATTCTGATCAGTTTTCCATCATTGGAAGGTGTCAGACCAAGATTGGCTTTTAAGATCGCCTTTTCGACCTGGTTAATTACACTGACATCCCAAGGTTTAACCGTAATTAGTCTACTTTCCGGGATGGATACAGTTGCCATTTGAGGCAAAGGAGTCTGAGTGCCATAATAATCGACTTTAACTCCATCAAGTATTGCCTGGGATGCTCTGCCCGTACGTACTTTTGATAGCTCTTTTTCAAAAGCTTTTTCAGATTTACCCATTCTTTCTTTGGTTTCCTGGAGCACTTCATTTATCATAACAATCCGTCCTCAATAATGGCTAACTATTTGTTATAAATCCGAGTACCGATATCCTGGCCCAATACAGCCTTATAAATATTATCTTCCTTATGAAGATCAAACACCTGCAATGGCAAATCATGTTCCATTGCAAGGGAAATAGCTGTCATGTCCATTACATGAAGCTGTTTTTCAATGACCTTCATATAAGACAATTCATCAAACATAACAGCATCATCATGAACCACGGGATCTTTGTCATACACTCCATCAACCTGGGTGGCTTTAAAAAGAATCTGGGCCCTTGTTTCATGGGCCCTTAACACAGCCGCAGTATCTGTAGTAAAATAGGGATTCCCCGTACCAGCAGCAAAAATAACCACACGACCCTTTTCAAGATGTCTAATGGCTTTTCTACGGATAAATGGTTCTGCAATCTTGTCCATACGTATGGCAGACTGCACCCGTGTTGGAACATCACACTTTTCTAAAGCATCACAAATAGCCAGACTGTTTATAACCGTGGCCAGCATTCCCATATTATCGGCAGAAGTTCTGTCCATCCCAGCCGAACTTCCGGCAATACCCCTGAAAATATTTCCCCCTCCTACAACAATGGAGATCTGTACATTTAAGCGGTAAACCTTTTCAATCTCTACCGCAACATAATGAATCATTTCAGGTGTAATACCAAAGCCCTGATTTCCCATCAGGGCTTCTCCGCTCAGCTTAATTAAAACCCGTTCAAATTCCGGCTTTTTGCTCAAGATTCTATTCTCCTATATGGAAACGTGCAAATCTTTTTATCTGGATATTTTCACCAATTTTACTAATGGTTTCTTTTAATACATCAGTAATGGTCTGTTGGGGATCTTTCACATACTGCTGACTCATCAGGCAGACTTCTTTGTAAAATTTCTCCACTTTCCCTTCAACAATTTTATCAATCATATTCTCGGGTTTGCCTTCTTCAAGCATTTGTGCCCGAAAAATCTCTTTTTCCTTTTCAACAACTGCCGAGTCAACATCTTCAGGGTTCAGGCCCATGGGATTTGCAGCGGCAATGTGCATGGCAATATTTTTTGCAAACTGCTGAAAATTTTCTGTTTTAGCGACAAAATCAGATTCACAGTTCACCTCAACAAGGACACCTAGTTTGGCACCCGTATGGATATAAGAATAAATTATGCCTTCAGAAGTTGAACGGCCAGCTCTTTTTGCTGCCTTTGCCAGGCCTTTTTTTCTCAAAAGGTCAATTGCTTGTTCCATATCACCTTCTGCTTCGGCAAGGACCCTTTTACAATCCATAATACCTGAGCCTGTTGCTTCACGAAGCTCTTTTACCATTGCTGCGGAAATTTGCACCATTTTTTTTACTCCTTATCTTTACTTAAATCGGCTTCTTCTGCCTCTTCAACTAGTGTTGTTCTTCTTTTAATTTTTTCAACGACAGGACCATCAGTACCATCGGAAACAACTTCAATGGACACTTTATCATCTGAGAAATCTTTCTTTTCTTCTGCACCATCTTTGTCAGATTCAGCACGCTGTTTTTCTTCATAAAGCCCTTTTCCCTCAATACAGGCATCTGCCATACGGGAAGCAAACAGACGAATGGATCTGATGGCATCATCATTACCCGGAATCACGTAATCAATATGATCCGGATCACAATTTGTATCAACAACGGCAATAATTGGAATTCCTAATCTTTTACCCTCTTTCACAGCTATGGATTCATTTTTAGGATCAATAACAAAAATTGCGCCGGGCAATCTTTTCATATCCCTGATACCGCCAATGGCAAACTCCAGCTTGCTTTTTTCTTTGAGCATTTTTGCCTGCTCTTTTTTGGGATAATTTTCAAGGGATCCATCATTTTCAATTGAATTTAAAAAATGAAACCGGGTGATATTATTCTTAATGGTCTGGAAATTGGTCAGCATGCCACCCAGCCATCTGTTTTGAACATAAAATTCTTCAGCGCGGTTTGCTTCTTCATAGATTGCTTCCGAGGCCTGCTTTTTTGTCCCGACAAAAAGGACGTCCTGACCATTGGCCGCCACATTTTTGATAAAATCATGGGCCTTTTTGAACAATTTAACAGTCTGTTGCAGGTCAATGATATAAATCCCGTTTCTTGCACCAAAGATATACCTTTTCATCTTTGGATTCCAGCGCTTGGTCTGATGTCCGAAATGGACACCTGCTTCTAAAAGTTATCTAATTGTAATGTAAGCCATTTGTTCTCCAAATTAATTAATGGTTTTTTTCCACCATCCAGATCATCCTTAAAAATCGACTTTTATAAAAGCACCTGATTTTCAAGTCCCTGAATGTGAGTTTTTCTTATCCAACACAAATATTGATTTATATATCAAAAATCTATTTTTTAAACAATCGATTTTTTTAATTAAAGCCACCCTGTTATGGCCTGCCAAATCCTTTATAAAATCAATGGATTCATACTCTGTATACTGCCTTGAAATACTTTGCACCATTTCTTTTTGATCAAACCCCATCTCAAGCAAAATTATTCCACCCGGGACAAGATAATTATGAGCGCTCTTTAAAATTGATCTGAAACTATCAATCCCGTCTGTTCCCCCATCAAGGGCAAGTATTGGTTCAAATTCTTTTATTTCAGGTTCCAGCTCTTGAATATCTCCGGTAGGAATATAAGGTGGATTTGAAACGATCAAATCAAATCTTGAATTTTCCCTTAAAGAGGAAAACCAGGAGCCTGCAAAAAAGCTTATCTTATCTTTGGTTATTTTTTTGGCATTTTTTTTTGCAATTGCAAGTGCTGCCAAGGAGATATCACTTGCAAAGTACAAATGGCGGGGAATCGCCTTTGCCATAGAAACAATAATCGCGCCGGAACCTGTTCCCAATTCAAGAATCATCCTGGGCCTGGAATGGCTTTGACAGGTATTTAATATTTTTAATGCCTGTTCAACAAGGGTTTCCGTATCAGGCCTGGGAATTAAAACCCCCTGGGCCACCTCAAAGTCAGATTCAAAAAAGCCCTTTCCCCCGGTGATATAGGCGACGGGCTCATTTTTTTGTATTCTTCTTTTAATTAAGACCTTAAAATCAAATAATTCATTTTTCTGAAGGGGGCGGTCATACTGAAGATAAAGATCAAGCCGCTTTTTGCCAAGGCAATGGGCAAGCAGCATTTCAGCAGTCAACCTGGGGCTGTCAATGGAATGATTTTTTAAATAGGCTTCTGTCCAGGAAAGAATCTTAATGATTGTCCAATCATTCAATTTTTTAGGCAATTTCCTTTAAAGCCTGTGCCTGATTGTATGTTGTAAGCTCATCAATGATTTCCTGGATATGACCTTCCATGATAATGTCCAGCCGATAAAGCGTAAGCCCGATTCGATGATCTGTCATTCTGCCCTGGGGGTAATTATATGTCCTGATCCTGCCGCTTCTGTCCCCTGTGCCCACCTGGCCTTTTCTCTCAGCAGCTCTTTTTGCATCCTCTTCTCTTACCTTGGCGTCAAGAATACGGGCCTTTAGAACACCCAATGCTTTAACCTTATTTTTATGCTGGGATTTCTCATCCTGGCACGTGGCTATAACACCGGTTGGAACATGGGTAACCCGTACTGCAGAATCAGTTGTATTGACTGACTGCCCCCCGGGCCCTGAAGCCCTGAATACATCAAATCTAAGATCTGCAGGACTGATATCGATGTCAACATCTTCTGCCTCGGGAAGAACAGCCACTGTTACAGCAGAAGTATGTACCCGTCCCTGGGTTTCTGTTTCAGGTACCCTTTGAACACGATGTGTGCCACTTTCATATTTAAAGCAGCTAAATGCGCCCTTCCCCTTCACCAGGGTAACAATCTCTTTAAACCCGCCTGAGCTGGAAACATTTTTTTCAATAATCTCCATGGTCCAGTTTTTGGATTCAGTATACCTTGAATACATTCTGAATAAATCTCCAGCAAAAATGCCAGCCTCTTCTCCACCCGTTCCCGCACGGATTTCAATTATGACATTTTTATCATCCCGGGGGTCTTTTGGCATCAAAAGAACATTGAGTTGAGATTTTTTCGCTTCTGTTTTTGATTCAAGAACCGGAATCTCTTCTTTGGCCATGGCCCTTATTTCAGGGTCATTATCTCTTAAAAACTCTTTTGCCTCTTTTAACTCCTCCAAAAGCCCTTCATATTCCCTGAACTTTGGAACAATTTTATTGAGTTCCCCATGTTCGACCAAATACGCCTGGTATTTTTTTTGATCGCTTATGACGGCCGGATCACTCAAAAGCTGCTCAAGCTTAATAAATCTTTCTTCAATGCCTTTTAATTTTTCTATCATAATTTAAAAACTCAAAAGGGGTTCTTTTGTTAAGACCCCTTTTATATTACAAATTATAGAAAGTGCTATATAGTACCCGATCCAAACCTGCTAATTGTTTCGTCCAGACACTAAACAAGTTTGCTTACATCAAACCCTGCATATTTCTTGTTGAAACGGTCAATTCTTCCGGCAGAGTCAACCAATTTTTGCTTCCCGGTAAAAAAAGGATGACACTGAGAACAAATTTCCACCTTAATATTCTCTTTTGTAGACCCGACTTCAAATGTTGCTCCGCAAGCACAGGAAGCTGTTGATTCTGTGTATTTTGGATGTATATCTTTTTTCATTTTCTTTAAAACTCCTTACCAAGCCTTGTTTCAGGCTATCATTTAATTTTATGAATTCATCAATTCAAGAAACTCTTTATTATCCTTTGTTCCTCGCATTTTTTCAAGTAAAAATTGCATGCTGTCCACAGGATTTAAACTTGACAGCAGTTTTCTTAAGATCCATACACGGTTCAAAACCATTGGATCAAGCAGCAGTTCCTCTTTTCTAGTTCCAGATTTGTTCATGTCAATGGCAGGATAAATTCTTTTATCAGCAAGTTTTCTATCCAGAACCAATTCCATATTTCCTGTGCCCTTAAATTCTTCAAATATAACTTCATCCATTCGGCTGCCCGTATCAACCAAAGCAGTCGCGATAATGGTAAGGCTGCCACCATCTTCGATATTTCTTGCTGCACCAAAAAATCTTTTGGGCCTGTCAAGTGCATTTGAGTCCACACCGCCGGACAAAATTTTACCAGAAGGCGGCATGACTGAATTATATGCTCTTGCCAACCTTGTGATACTGTCAAGCAAAATTACGACATCATGGCCCTGCTCTACTATTCTTTTAGCTTTCTCAATGACCATCTCTGCCACCTGAACATGTCGTTCTGCCGGTTCATCAAAGGTTGAGCTGACCACTTCAGCGTCTACTGATCGTTGCATATCCGTCACTTCTTCCGGACGTTCATCAATCAGGAGAATCATTGGAATGATATCGCTGTGAGCTTTAACCATGCTATTGGCTATATTCTGCAACAGCATTGTTTTGCCTGCTTTTGGCGGAGATACAATCAAACCGCGCTGACCAAAGCCTATAGGGCACATCAAATCTATCACACGCATGTCATAATTGTCTGATTCAGCCTCAAGATTCATTTTCCGTTCAGGATAAAGGGGCAAGAGGTTATCAAAAAGGATGGTTTCAGCAGCAAGTTCAGGATTTTGAAAATTAACGGCCTCAACTTTAAGCAATGCAAAATATCGTTCAGAATCTTTGGGTTGTCGAACCTGA
Organism: Desulfobacula sp.; assembly: GCA_027858355.1. The sequence continues at coordinate 1,313 of JAQICW010000106.1, read as the reverse complement.
CCAGAGATGGTATCTCCGGTTCTCAAATTAAACCTTCTAATTTGTGAGGGAGACACATAAATATCATCAGGACCGGGAAGATAATTATATCCAGGAGCTCTTAAAAAACCAAAACCGTCCGGGAGAATTTCCAGCGTGCCTTCACCATAAATCTGACCGCTCTCTTCAATGTTTGCCTGGAGCAAAATAAAAATTAAATCCTGCTTTTTAAGCCCGCCAATCCCTTTAATTTTTAATTCCTTAGCAAGCTTGGTCAACTCACTAATCTTCATCTTATTCAATTCTACAAGGTTCATTCATTCTCCCAAATTTTTGGTTATTATCTTTTACAGGCTAAAGCTTATTGTTGAAGTGCGCCTTTTTGAAGTCTGAAAGCCAAAAATGATACACAAACAGACATGATGTTTGAAGTTTATTATATTAACGTCAAACTAATAAGGCAAAACAATTAAGTTGTCAAGAATTCTTTTTGAATTTTATCAAAGAGATTATCAACAGATTCAAAGAGTTCCGCCATTGTTCCCTTATTTATGACAACATGGTCTGCCATTGCCATTTTATCTTCCTGGGCCATTTGCAGATCCAGCATCTTTTGAGCGTTTTCTTTTGACACCTTATCCCGCTTAGAAATTCTTTTGACAAGATCCATATCCTGGGCTGTGACAACAATCGTGACATCAAATTGTTTCTCCATTCCCAATTCAAAAAGCAGAGGCACTTCAACTGCCACTGCCTTTTTATCCTTATACATGGCATTTTCTATTTGGAGTATCATCTCGTTTAAAATTTGGGGATGTAAAATATCTTCCATTTTTTTTCGCAGTATTGCATCATCCACAATGATATTTCGCAGCATTGTTCGGTCCAGGGTCCCATCTTTTTTGACTATAGACCGGCCAAACACTTCTATGATCTTTTTAAAGCCCGGCATTCCAGGTTCCAAAACCTGCCTTGCGATGAGGTCACAATCCAGGGTAACCAGGCCTATTGTTTTAAACCGATGACAGACAAGGCTCTTTCCAGAGCCTGCTGATCCTGTAACTGCAATCCTTAAAATTTTCATTATATTTAAAACATTGAGTTCTGCGTACGGTTTTATCTAAATTAGTCCGCCAGTATAAACATTGACTATAATATGGCTTTATGGTAATTTTCAAGACAATTTTTAATTATATTTTGAAAGGATTTATATTGTGGAAAGAACATTATCAATAATCAAACCCGATGGGGTTGGAAAAAACGTGATTGGCGAAGTAATCAAACGATTTGAAACCGATGGTATTAAAATAGCTGCAATGAAAATGATTCATCTG
>JAQICW010000093.1 GCA_027858355.1 Desulfobacula sp. | reverse complement strand
ATGTTGCGCATGCTATATCAAAATTCGAGCCGGTTACCATGCTGGTATCAAAATCTCAATACAGCACTGCCAGGGAAATACTCGACCCACAGGTAAGGGTCATTGAAATGACGACGAATGACGCATGGGTCCGTGACACCGGCCCAACTTTTGTTGTCAATGATCAGACCTGCGAAGTTCGCGGGGTGGATTGGCGGTTTAATGCGTGGGGGGGATTGGTGGATGGGGTGTACTTCCCTTGGGATCAGGATGACAAGGTTGCCCGGAAAATTTGTGATATCGAAAGAAAAGATTATTACAGCCTGGACAATTTTGTGCTTGAAGGCGGATCAATCCATGCGGATGGGGAGGGAACTTTGATTGTGACTGAAACCTGTCTTTTGCATGAAGGCCGGAATCCACACCTGACCAAGGAAGAGATCGAAGATATATTGAAAAAATATCTCAGCCTGGAGAAAATCATCTGGCTGCCGCAAGGTATCTATCTGGATGAAACCAATGAGCATGTTGACAATATCCTGCACTTTATTGCACCGGGAAAAGTTGTTCTAGCATGGACCGATGACAAGAGTGACCCTCAATATGATATGAGCCTGAAAGCTTATGAAGTCCTGTGTGATGCAATAGATGCAAAAGGAAGAAAACTTGAAATCTTTAAACTTCATATACCCACGCCGATTTTGATTTCAAAAGATGAAAGCCAGGGGGTTGATATTGTTGACGGAACAATTCCTCGTATGAAAGGGGACCGCCAGGCAGGCTCCTACGCAAATTTTTATATCGCCAACGGAGCCATTATATTACCGATTTTCAATGATGACAAATTTGACAAAGCGGCAATTGACACCTTGAAAAGAGCAATGCCAGATCATGAGATCGTTCCGGTTTATGCAAGAGAAATCCTTTTGGGAGGTGGTAATATACATTGCATCACACAACAACAACCTAAGGGTAAAATGACGGGATAGGAGAGAACGATGAGAAAAGTCAAAATAGCCGCAACACAGATGGCCTGCTGTGATGATAAAAGCGAAAACATTGCCAGGGCTGAAAAGTTGGTAAGAGATGCTGCTGCCAAAGGTGCACAGATTATTTTAATCCAGGAGCTTTTTGAATCCTTGTATTTCTGCCAGGAGGAAAAGACCGAACATATCGAAAAAGCCGTTCCCGTGGAAGAAAATACCGCTATCAACCATTTTGCAACAATTGCCAAAGAGCTGAATGTGGTGCTTCCCATCAGTTTTTTTGAAAAGAAAAATCAAGCCAGATTCAATTCAATTGCAGTGATTGATGCCGATGGAACAAATCTTGGGACATACAGAAAGACACACATACCCGGCGGCCCGGGATATGAAGAAAAATTCTATTTTAATCCGGGAGATACAGGTTTTAAAGTATGGAATACCAAATATGCAAAAATTGGTGTTGGCATCTGCTGGGATCAATGGTTTCCTGAAGCTGCCAGAATAATGGCACTCAAAGGAGCGGATCTGCTGTTTTACCCGACAGCCATCGGGTCGGAACCTGTTGATACAGGCTACGATTCAAAAGATCATTGGCAGACATGCATGCAGGGCCACTCAGCTTGTAACATGCTCCCTGTTATCGCTTCGAACCGGATTGGAACTGAACAATTTGACAACTCGCATATTACCTTTTACGGTTCATCATTTATCACGGATAATAAAGGGCAGATAATTACCCAGGCCAACCGATCTGATGAATCTGTTGTTACTGCTTCATTTGACATTGAACAGCACCGGCTTGAAAGAGCTGGATGGGGCCTTTTCAGGGACAGAAGGCCATCCCAGTACGGTCCTCTTCTCACAAGCGATGGCCAATAAAAAACTGACTGTCAACAGGCATATACTAACTTGTGTCTTTATTCTCCAATACATTTTATCCATCAGGGAAAAGTCAAAGAAGGGTAGCCTGAAGAACTTTATAAATTAAGCATGTATTTTGATGGGTAACCATCAGACTAATATTCAAGATAAACAATAGGGTTTGTCTTAAATAGGGCAGACACTGATGTCTGCAAAGGATCGATCGCGATCCAGAATTGATTTTGAAAGGAGAAACAAAATGGGTGTAATGGATATTGTTAATGCAAGAGATCCGTTTGAAAAAGAATTTCATCAGGCAGTTACAGAACTTGTAGAGTCTGTAAAACCGGTACTTGATAAAAATCCTGAATACCGTCACGCCGGCATAATGGAAAGAATCATTGAGCCGGAACGTGTAATTCAGTTCAGAGTCTCTTGGATGGATGATCAGGGTAATGTCTGTGTAAACAGAGGGTTCAGAATTTAGATGAGTTCAGCTATCGGACCCTACAAAGGTGGCCTTCGTTTCCACCCTTCCGTAAACCTATCAATTTTGAAATTTCTTGCCTTTGAACAGGTATTTAAAAATGCATTAACCACACTCCCAATTGGCGGCGGTAAAGGTGGATCTGATTTTGATCCTAAAGGCAAATCTGATAACGAAGTCATGAGATTTTGCCAGGCCTTCATGAGTGAACTTTACCGTCATATCGGACCTAACACAGACGTACCTGCCGGTGATAACGGTGGTGGTGGTCGTGAGATCGGGTTCCTTTTTGGACAGTATAAAAAACTTAAAAACGAATTTTCAGGTATTCTTACAGGAAAAAGCCTGAACTGGGGCGGCAGTCTGATCAGACCGGAAGCAACCGGGTATGGTGCGGTTTTCTTTGCCGAGAATATGCTTGCAACCAAAAATGATACGCTTAAAGGTAAAACTTGTCTGGTATCAGGTTCTGGTAATGTAGCACAGTACACCACAGAAAAATTGAACCAATTGGGTGGAAAAGTAGTTACTCTTTCAGATTCATCAGGGTACATCTATGATGAAAAAGGGATTGATAACGATAAACTTCAATACGTTATGTATCTTAAAAACGTTAAACGCGGCAGAATCAAAGAATATTCTGAAAAATACACAGAAGCTGTATATACAGAGCTTGATTCTTCTACAGATCATAATCCGCTTTGGAACCATAAAGCAGAATGTGCTTTCCCAAGTGCGACTCAAAACGAAATCAATGCAGTAGATGCACAGAATCTTATCAACAAAGGTGTTTATGTAGAAAGTGAAGGCGCTAATATGTCAACCGTTCCTGCTGGTATTGATATCTTCCTTGAAAATAAAATTCTCTATGCACCGGGTAAAGCTGCCAATGCTGGTGGTGTTGCCACTTCCGGTCTTGAAATGAGCCAGAACTCCATGAGAATTCACTGGTCAAGAGAAGAAGTGGAAAACAAACTTAAAGGTATCATGAAAAGTATCCATGATGCTTGTGTATCTGCGGCAGATGAATATGGTACTCCAGGTAACTATGTAAATGGTGCCAATATTGCCGGTTTTGTGAAAGTGGCTGATTCCATGATGGATCAGGGTGTGGTTTAACACGGAATTATAACTCAATTATAGATTCAACAGCCGGTCCGGAGATATCCGACCGGCTGTGAACCCGTTTTTTAAAATAGCGATTTAAGGAAAGTTTATGAAAATAAATGGCAGCAAAATAATAAGTTTAGAGGACGCTGTTAAGACCTATGTTGAAGATGGGTGCCATTTATCCATAGGTGGATTCACCATTAACCGTAATCCCATGGCCGCCGTATATGAAATCATCCGCCAGAAGATAAAAAATCTCCATCTGTATGCTCATTCAAATGGGCAGGGCGTGGACGAGTTGATCGGTGCAGGTGTAGTTGCCTGCCTTGAAATCGCCTACAGTGGAACAGGGAAATTTGCATCTACCTGTATACGGTTTAGAAAATCGATTCAGGAAAAGACAATCCGGGTGGAAGATTACTCAAATTACCAGATGACGCTTCGATTCCTGGCAGGATCCATGGGGATTCCATTTCTTCCCACACGATCTTCTCTTG
>JAQICW010000173.1 GCA_027858355.1 Desulfobacula sp. | reverse complement strand
CCTCATATTATTATGTTACTAAATTTATCATTTAAACGGTCATTATTTTTTAAAAAAGCTTTTAAATCTTAAACCTTGATTCTGCATTTGCCAAAACCCGGTTTGAAGATCTTCAGCTGCCTTATCTTCTGATTTTCTTAAATTTAGACAGGCCGGATTTCTGGGTTTTGGCTGCTGTCATTGTAACCTTTTTATCCTCGGTTGTGCTAGCCTTTGCTATTCTTTCAGCCTGCTCTTCGGCTCTTTTTTGTCTTATTGCATCTTCTTCAGCTTCACGTTTGGCAACTTCTTCAGCCTTTGCCTTTGCTTCAGCATCAGTCTTTGCCTTTGCTTCAGCATCAGTCTTTGCTTTTGCTTCAGCTTCTGCCTCAGCTTTAGCCTTAGCTTCTGCATCCGCTTTAGCTTTAGCCTCTACATCTACTTTAGCTTTTGCCTCTGCTACAGCCTTTGCTTTGGCATCTGTCTCAGGATCTACGGCAGGAGCGGCAGGTGCTTCTTCTTTAGGAGTGGGAGCGGCTTTTGCCTCTTCCTTTTTAGGAGCCGGCGCTGCAGCAGCTTTAGGAGCTGCTTCCTTGGCAGGAGCAGCCTTTTTAGCAGGAGCAGCTTTCTTTTTCTCTTCTTCAATGGTGAGATCCGCTTCAGGTGCCATGCTGGCAAAATCAATCTCAATATCGTCCAGTCTTTTTGTAATAGGGGCAACATCCATTGCAGAACCACCGTCGGAAATAAGACCAATAAAGGCTTTGGCAAGCTTGATGGATTCAGGGTGACGCATAATCAGAATGCTGGAACCTGCAAGCAGGTATGTTACCGCGCCTACCGCCTCCATCATGATCGCACGTCTTTCAGGGTCACCAAGCTCAGGTGCTTCATCCACGGGCTGTTTGGCTTCTTTGCATTTCCAGACCTCATTCCCCAGGTTATTGATCATGGGGTTCTGGAGTTTGTCATCGCCCTGGGTCATGGCAGCCTGCGTCAGACGTTCCATAACAGAGTAGGAATACTCAAGGCCATAGCCGAGTCCACCTGTTGTGGGATCAACAATGACTTTGTCAAGGGAAACGCCTAAGTTTTCGAGAAGAATGTTTACCTGCTTTGCAAGGTTAACATCAATTGGAGAAGAGGAGATGACCGTGTGACCATATCCCATGGCTGCCGCACCAATTCCTTTATGGTTCTTTTCTTCAACAGGTCCGAGAATAAGATTTTCACCCTCACAGATTTCACAGATTTTTTTTAGGACTTCTCCGTCTTTGGCAGGCACGGCACATCCCCATATGATCAGGGGAACATTGATTGCAGACAAGACTTTTTTAACGGTTGCCGCAGCCTCATCAGCACTTGCATCATTATCATTGGGATCAATGCTTTTCAGCTGCAGAACAATGGCTTGAGCGCCATATTCTTCCACACACTTTTTTGCCCATGCTGCAGGATCAGATACAACATCCTTGTAAGGTGCAAGAGCTGCTTCGGCCCAGTCAGTAGGTTCAATGTCCCAGATTTCCATTGCAATAATGGGTTTATTGGGCATGTCACCTTCAACCTGGTAAAAAGGGTAACTGGTTTGGCCGCCGACGGTAAGGGCATTGTCACCTTTTCCTATGGTGATGCCTTTGATACTGCCGGCATAGGTTTCTTTGGTTATTTCAAATCCCACATTTACCTCCTAAATTGAACGATAGTTATGAGTTGGGGGGGGTTAAGATTAAACTGACAGGATGTTAGCAAAAAAGGGCAAATATATAATGGAATAGCTAAATCAAACTTTGATAATACTGACTTGAAACATCTTCCCATATAAATGACCTTACCATAATCTTAAATTCATTAATAACAGCGTATCATTTATAATTTGTGTGGTTTTTTGTCAATAGTTGAGTGAATTTAATGACTTTAAGGTACAATCGTCAAAAACCCCTACCTATAAGGGATCTTGGAGGGTTTCCACAATGTGGTATAGGGTTGAATGAAATTTAGTTAATAAATTCAAATCGTATAGCCGAAAAAAGTTGATTTTTTATTTTTTATTTAATAGGTAGATGGTGTAGCTATGATTTTTATGAGCAAAAATGTATATATTTTGATTTAATCATCATTTTTTTTAACGACTCATTCTTTGAGTTAACAGCAAGATAAGGAGTAAAACATGGCACTAGATCCAACCAAACATGCAGACTGGGAAATCGCACAAGATGCAGAAAAAACAATGTTGAAAATCTATGAAATAGGTGAAAAACTGGGGCTTACCAAAGAAGAGCTTCTTCCCCAGGGTCACTATATTGCCAAAATAGATTTCAGAAAAGTATTGGACCGGCTGAAAGATGAACCAGATGGAAAATACATTAATGTGACCGCCATCACACCCACCCCCCTTGGTGAAGGAAAATCAACATCAGCAATGGGGCTTGTCCAGGGTCTTGGCAAGCTCGGTAAAAAAGTTTGCGCAGCCATTCGTCAGCCATCCGGCGGACCGACAATGAATATCAAAGGGTCTGCCGCAGGCGGCGGTCTGGCACAATGTATTCCTTTGACACCATTTTCTTTGGGTTTCACAGGGGACATCAACGCCATCATGAATGCCCATAACCTTGCAATGGTTGCTTTGACTTCCCGTCTGCAGCATGAAAGAAACTATACAGATGAGCAGCTTGAAAGACTGTCCGGCATGAAGAGACTGGATATTGATCCCACAAAAGTGGAAATGGGATGGATCATAGATTTTTGCGCCCAGGCCTTAAGAAATATCATCATTGGTATTGACGGCGTAAACGGCAAATCTGACGGGTTTATGATGAAATCAAAATTCGGTATTGCCGTATCTTCAGAAGTCATGGCCATTCTTGCTGTTGCCACAGACCTGAAAGACATGCGTGAAAGAATGGGTAAGATTGTTGTTGCCTACACTAAAAAGGGCCAACCCGTTACCACGGAAGATCTCCAGGTAGCCGGTGCCATGACCGCATGGATGGTGGATGCACTTAATCCATCTTTAATCCAAACCCTTGAAGGCCAGCCAGTTTTTGTTCATGCAGGTCCGTTTGCCAATATTGCTATCGGTCAGAGCTCCATTATTGCAGACAGGGTTGGTCTCAAACTTGCTGACTACCATGTGACTGAATCAGGTTTTGGTGCGGATATTGGATTTGAGAAATTCTGGAACCTTAAATGTCGTTTCTCCGGCCTGAAACCCAATTGTGCTGTTGTTGTTGCCACCATCCGTGCCCTTAAATGCCATGGCGGAGCACCTGTGCCAGTTCCTGGCAAAGCCATGCCAAAAGAGTATGGTTCAGAAAATGTTGAATGGGTTGCAAAAGGATGTGACAATCTTATCCATCATATCCGAAATGTCAGAAAAGCAGGAATTGCTCCGGTTGTCTGTATCAATGCCTTTTATACGGATACAGATAACGAGATCGCAAAAGTTCGTGAGCTTTGTGAAGCAGAAGGCGCAAGGGTTGCTCTTGCCCGTCACTGGGAACATGGTGGTGACGGTGCTATTGAGTTTGCAGAAGCAGTTGTTGCGGCTTGTGAAGAAAAATCAGAATTTAAATTTCTTTATGAACTTGATATGCCGGTTAAAGAAAGAATCGAACTGATTGCAAAAGAAGTTTATGGTGCAGACGGTGTGGACTATTCTGCTGATGCACTTAATGCCCTTGCCAGAATCCAGGCAGACCCTGAACTGGCAGGATTAGGGCTTTGCATGGTAAAAACCCATCTTTCCCTGTCTGATAACCCGTCCATCAAGGGGGTTCCCAAAAATTGGAGACTGACCATAAGAGAAGTCCTCACCTATGGTGGTGCAGGCTTCATTGTTCCGGTTGCAGGCGCCATCAGCCTCATGCCGGGCACGGGCTCAAATCCTGCCTTTAAACGGGTTGATGTAGATGTGGAGACCGGGAAAGTACAGGGAGTATTCTAACAAGTTTCAAAAATTGAACGATTTTTGAAACTTTCAAGACCGGGCTTAAATAATAGGTTTGTTTAAGCCCGGTTAATATTCAAAAAATAGTCGTTTTTGGTTAAATTTTTTATATGGAGGTTTACATGACTGCTGAACTTATTAGCGGAACAGAGATAAGAAAGGTTATCCTTGCTGAGATTAAGGAGGAAGTCGATGAGATGAAGAAAAAACATGGCATTGTGCCAGGGCTTGTAACAATCCTTGTGGGATCAAGCCCGGCATCAATCAGCTATGTTACACTTAAGGTCAAGACTGCGATCAGTCTTGGATTTCATGAAATACAGGATGATCAGCCCGTTGATATCTCAGAAGATGATCTTCTGGCATTGATTGATAAATATAATAATGATCCTGCCATTCACGGTATTCTGGTTCAGTTGCCCTTACCCAAACATATTGATGATAAGAAAGTATTGAATGCCATAGATCCGGATAAGGATGTGGATGCTTTTCATCCGGTAAATGTGGGTCGTTTGATGATTGGTGGGGATGAAGCAAAATTTCTTCCCTGTACTCCGGCAGGTATCCAGGAAATGATTGTTCGATCCGGCACGGAAACTTCAGGCGCAGAAGTTGTTGTTGTGGGAAGATCCAATATTGTTGGAAAACCCATTGCCATGATGATGGCGCAAAAAGGTGTGGGTGCCAATGCAACGGTCACCATTGTCCATACTCGTACAAAAGATCTTGCATCCCATTGCAAACGTGCAGATATCCTTATCGTTGCAGCCGGTGTGCCAGATCTTGTAAAGCCTGAATGGATAAAACCAGGATCAACGGTTATTGATGTTGGTGTCAACAGGGTGGGCATGAATGAAAAGACGGGAAAAGCAATTCTAAAAGGTGATGTGGATTTTGAAGCAGCCAAAGAGATTGCAGGAAAAATCACACCTGTTCCGGGCGGCGTCGGACCTATGACCATTGCCATGCTCATGAAAAACACATTAAAATCCGCGCACTTGAGCCTTTAAAATTGTTTAAAAAATAATACAAACAATAAGGCTAAATAAAGGTAAGAAAGCCAATTGCCGGGATCAACAATAGTTGATCCCGGCAATTTTTTTGTATGGTCTCAGGCAATTGAGGTCAGACAATTGAGGCGGGCAAAAGAAAAGATTAAGCAGCCTTTTGACTCATGGCTTCCCGGGTTTTGGCAACTTCCGAGCTTTCAAAATACTCGTCAAAGGTCATGAGCCGATCAATGACCCCGCCAGGAGTGATTTCAATAATCCGGTTTACAACAGTACTCACAAATTCATGGTCATGGGAAGTGAAAAGAATAACCTCCTGAAATTTGAGCAAGCTGTCATTTAAGGCTGTTATGGATTCCAGGTCAAGGTGGTTGGTGGGTTCATCCAGAATCAGGACATTGGATTCTGAAAGCATCATCCTTGACAGCATGCAGCGAACCTTTTCCCCGCCAGAAAGTACATTGATTTTTTTCAAGGCATCTTCCCCGGAAAAAAGCATACGCCCTAAAAATGTCCTGGCAAAGTTCTCCCCCTCTTTGGGAGGAGCAAACTGCAGGAGCCACTCAATAAGGTTTGCCTCACCATTGAAATGATCTTTGTGTTCCTTTGGAAAATAGGAATGGTTAATGGTGACTCCCCAATTAAAAGTACCGCTGTCCGGTTCCATCTCCCCGGCCAGGATTTGGAAAAGAGTGGTCTTGGCCAGGCCGTTTTTGCCCATAAAGGCGATTTTATCCCCTTTATTCACCGTAAAACTGACGTTATCCAAAATCTTTTCACCATCAATGGTCTTTGTAAGTCTGTCTACTTCCAGGATCACGTTACCACAGGGCCGTTCAGGCTTGAATAAAATAAATGGATATTTTCGTGACGACACGGGCATGTCCTCAATGGTGAGTTTTTCCAGGAGTTTTTTTCGGGAGGTGGCCTGCTTGGATTTGGAGGCGTTGGAACTGAACCGCTGGATAAACGCCTTTAGTTCATTGGCCCGGTCAGTGACCTTTCTGTTTTCATTCTGTTTTTGTTTCAGGTTCAGTTGGCTGGCCTGGTACCAGAAATCATAGTTCCCTGCGTACACCGCTATTTTGCCAAAATCAATGTCTGCGATGTGGGTGCAAACCTGGTTCATGAAATGACGGTCATGAGATACCACAATGACCGTGTTTTGAAACCTGTAGAGAAACTCCTCAAGCCAGGCAATGGATTTGATGTCCAGGTTATTGGTGGGCTCATCCAGAAGCAGGACGTCCGGGTTTCCAAACAGGGCCTGGGCCAGAAGCACTCGAACTTTTTCACCGCCCTCAAGCTCCTTCATTTTTTTGTGGTGCAGCTCTTCGGCAATTCCCAGACTATTTAAAAGAACTGCTGCTTCAGGATCTGCTTCATAGCCATTCATCTCTGCGAATTCGACCTCAAGCTCACCTGCCCTGATTCCATCCTCTTCGGAAAAATCTGGTTTGGCATAAAGGGCATCCCGCTGTGTCATAATTCTGTAAAGTTTTTCATGGCCCATGATCACAGTGTTTAAAATAGTTTCCTCGTCAAAGGCAAAATGATCTTGTCTTAAAACCGCGATTCGTTCCATGGGTCCGACACTGATAGTTCCCGAGTCTGATTCAATATCCCCTGCAAGAATTTTCAGAAATGTGGACTTTCCTGCCCCATTGGCTCCGATGAGTCCGTAACAATTACCCGGTGTAAATTTTATATTGACGTCTTTGAACAAAAACCTCTTGCCGTAGGCAAGGGATACGTTGGTTGCGAAAATCATTGTTGTTTTATTTCCTTATTCTTAAAAAAAACCACAGGAATGAATCCCGTGGTTCAAAATTTGTATGCAACTTATCATTTTTTTTAGTAAAAAGAAATCTTTTTTTAATAGAGAACTCTGAGCCCATCAGATTAAATAGTTTTTGTTGTATGCCAAAAGAATCATTCTTCCGGAAAGAT
>JAQICW010000143.1 GCA_027858355.1 Desulfobacula sp. | reverse complement strand
GAGTTATATCACCTCCCAGGTGATTGAATATTTTATAACGCTGTTTAACCAGAGAAAATTAATCTTTATCATATCAAATAATCCCAGGCAGATCGCCAATGAAATCATGAACAAACTTAATAGGGGTGCTACCTTTTTAAAAGGAGAAGGAGCATACTCTGGCATGGAAAAAGATATCATCATGATGGTTGCCAATACTTTTCAGATCAAACGGGTAGAGGAAATTGCATTTACCATTGATCCTGATGCATTCTTAATTACTGAAAACACATTTAACGTACTTGGGAAAGGTTTTTCCAGACGGAAAGTCTATTAACTCAAGCCTGACCAAAACCTGAAAATTTAGCACCCTTTTTATTCATAAACAGTGTGCAGTTTCGGATCAAAGGCCTCTCTTATGCCTTCACCAATAAAGGTGACCGTCATAAGGGTTATGATAAGGGCGGCTACAACAGAAGAAACAATCCACCACGCCTCCATATTCTGCCAGCCCTGGGACAATAATTCCCCCCAGGAAGGTGTCGGGGCAGGCAGCCCAAAACCTAAGTAATCAAGTGAGGTTAAAGAGACGATCCCCCCTGAAATGGCAAAGGGAGCATAGGTCACAATCACGGAAATGGTATTGGGGATAATGTGTTTAAAAATGATCCGTGCATGGGATGCACCAAGGGTCCGCATTGCCAGGACATATTCTTTTTCCTTTTCCTTATAGGTCATGGTCCGCATGACCCAGGTAATGCCGATCCACCCGAAAAAAGCCATGATTAAAAGTAATATCATAAAACTGGGTATCACAATGGAGGCAATGATAATAATCACATATAAAAACGGGACATTACTCCAGATTTCAATGATCCGCTGGAAAATTAAATCAAATTTCCCCCCAAAATACCCCATGGAACAGCCAATGGTAATACCAATGGTATAATTCAGGAGCAAAAGAACAAAGGAAAAAATAATGGCTGTCCTAAAGCCGTATACAAGACGCGCAAAAATATCCCTGCCCACATTGTCCGTACCTAAAAAATGATTTTCTTTAAAGGAAGGGGGAAACGGCGGATATGAATTAAACTTTAAATCATTCTCATAAGGGTTGTAGGGGACAGGGGGCATGACAACAAAATTTGAAGTATTTTCAAATTTTGTTTTAAGATCCCGGTAATTGGTTTCATATTCATAGCCAAGCCCAAACACAGAGCCCGGGATCATTTGTGTATAGGTTGGAAAATAAAGTTTGCCATTATAATAGACCATTACAGCCCGGGAATTGATAAAGACCTCAGCGAAAAATGACACAAAAATCATGATAAACAAAATAACAAACGACCAGAATCCCCTTTTTATGGATCGAAACCGCTTGATTTTTTTTAAGGTGGCAGGATTCATAAATATCATTTAAACCTCACCCTTGGGTCGACAAAGGCAACGCAAAGGTCTGACAAAATATTACCCACCATAAACAACAAAGAAGAAATAACAAGGATACCCATTACCACAGGGTAATCCCGGTCCAGGATGGATTCATATCCCAAAAGTCCCATGCCATTGATATTGAATACTTTTTCAATCAAAAAAGATCCCATTAAAATAATGGAAATATTATTTCCAAAACTGGTTGCTATGGGGATCAGGCTATTTTGCATGGCATGATTCAGTACGGCTTTTTTAAAGGGAAGGCCTTTGGCAATGGCAGTCCTGACATAATCGGAAGACAAATTGTCCATCAGGGTATTTTTCATCAAAAGCGTCATCACTGTAAAAGAGCCTATGACATAGGAAAATAATGGCAAGATGGTATGCCAGGCAATGTCCCTGGCTTTTTCAAACAAGCTCATCTCTTCAAAAAATTCAGATACAAGACCTCCTAAGGGAAACACATCATAATTGGATGAAAACAATACCAGCATAAGTACGCCTGCAACCCATCCGGGAATGGCATACCCCATGAAAATAATAATGGAGGTGATATTATCAAATCCTGTTTTATGCCGGACGGCCTTTGCCAGACCAAGTGGAATGCAGACCCCGTAAATCATGATCAGGCTCAGGATACCAAAATAAAGGGAGATGGGAATTCTCTCTTTTATCATATCCCAGACGGGATCATAATAGCGTGTGGATTTGCCAAGATCCCCTTGTAACACTTTTGACAGCCAGAGAAAATAGCTGGTCAATACTGGTTTATCAAACCCGTAATATTCTTTTAATTTTTGAATTTGTTCTTCAGAAAGGGGTTGCCCGCCGCTGGGACTGGATGATGTGGATGATCCACCCTGCCCTGTCTGCATGGCCCTTGTATCGGAAATAATTCTTTCAATGGGGCCACCGGGCACAAAACGAGTGATGGTAAACACCATAATGGTGATACCGATGAATGTCGGTATCACCAGAAGCAATCGTCTTATGAAATATGCGGTCATGACATAATTTTAAAAACAGATTCAAGTGCTTTATCAAGATTTTCAGGCTTTGTACCGCCGGCCTGGGCCATATCAGGACGGCCACCACCTCCGCCGCCAACTATTTTGGCTGCTGCTTTTACAATATCCCCTGCCTTAATTTTTTTTGTCAAATCATCCGTCACAATAGAAATCAATAAAGCTTTTCCATTGGATTGGGCGCCCAGAAGAATGACTCCAGAGCCTATTTTTGTTTTGAATTTATCAGCAAGATCTCTTAACTGGGAAGGGTTTTCAATCTCCACCCGCTTTGAAATCACTTTGACGCCGTTTATTTCTCTTACAACATCATCAATATTTTCCACAGACTTTGACGCCATTTTTGCTTTTAAAGATTCAAGTTCTTTTTCAAGATTTTTCTTATCCTTTAATAAGGCCTCAACCTTTGATACCACATCCTCTTTGGCCCCTTTTAACAGACCTGCAGTTGATTCAATAAGGCTTTGTTCCTTGTGAATATAATCAAGCGCTATTTGACCCGTTGCCGCCTCAATTCTTCGGATGCCCGATGCAATCCCGCCTTCTGACAGGATTTTAAATAACCCGATATCACCTGATTTATTTGCATGGGTTCCTCCGCAAAGCTCCTGGGAGAATGCCCCCTGGGATACAACCCTTACCACATCCCCGTATTTTTCTTCAAAAAGTGCCATGGCCCCTGCTTTAACAGCCTCATCAATATTCATCTCTTTTGTTTCAATTGGATGATTTTCACGAATCCTTAAATTGACCTGATTTTCTATGGCCTTGAGTTCTTCCACAGAAATAAAAGAAAAATGGGTGAAATCAAATCTTAATCTTGTGTCCGTCACAAGAGAGCCGGATTGTTTTACATGATCTCCTAAAACATTTCTTAAAACTGAATGCAGAATATGGGTGGCAGAATGGTTTAAGGCTGTATCCTGCCTTTTTTCAGCATTCACCTTGAGTATAAATGAATCTCCTTTTTTTACCTTGCCTTTTTCCACCAGACCTTTATGGATAACAATTCCCGTGGGATCTTTTATAGTTTCCATAATGTTGATGATACAACTTTTATTTTCAAAAATTCCTGTGTCACCGGCCTGGCCACCGGATTCTGCATAAAATACAGTGGCAGCCGTAACGATTTCTATGAAATCACCTTTTTGGGCTGCTTCAATTTCTTTATCCTCCCTGACAATGATGAGGATCTGGGATCTTGTTTCAATATTGTCATAGCCTTCAAAAACTGTTTTCACACCTTTTGAGGTCAAGGCTTTATAGGCTTCGCCAACGCCTGTGAATTTTTTAGTAGACCTTGACCTTGCTTTTTGTTCTGCCATATTCCTTTCAAACCCTTCCAGGTCAAGATCAATATCCATCTCTTTGACATGATCGATAATGATGTCCACGGGGAATCCAAAGGTATCATAGAGTTTAAAAATCACATCCCCGGGAATCATAGAACTCTTTTGTGCCTTTATTTCATCAATGGTGACTTCTAAGAGTTTCATACCCGTACCCAGAGTTTCAAGAAACTTTTCCTCTTCATTTTTCACTACGTTCAAAATAAATGCAGAAGAGTCTTTAAGCTCGGGATATGCTTCATCCATAATCTTGAAAACAGTCTGTACAGTCTCATGCAGGAAAGGTTTGACAAGCCCGATACTTCTTCCATACCGGATGGCCCTCCTCATGATGCGGCGAAGCACATACCCACGTCCTTCGTTGGAGGGCATAACACCATCACATATCAAAAAAGCAGTTGCCCTGGAATGATCAGCAATGACTTTCATTGCCACTTCAACCTGGTTTGATTCATGACGGTTTTTATTGGAAAGCTCACCCACTTTTTCCATAATCGGCACAAAAAGATCTGTGTCATAATTTGTAGGGACCCCCTGAAGAACGGAAATCACCCGTTCAAGTCCCAGGCCAGTATCAATACTTGGCTTTGGCAATGGTGTCATATTGCCCTGCTCATCTTTTTCAAACTGCATAAAGACAAGATTCCATAATTCCAGCCACCGGTCACAGTCACAACCCACGGCACAATCTTTTCTTTCACAACCAAACTCTGGGCCGCGGTCAATATGAATTTCACTGCAGGGTCCGCAAGGCCCTGTATCTCCCATGGACCAGAAATTGTCTTCCTCTCCCAGTCTTACGATTTTTTCCTCTGGTATGCCAACCTGATCCCGCCAGATATTATAGGCTTCATCATCTTCATGAAAAACAGACACCCAGAGTTTTTCCTTGTCAAACCCGTAGCCGTTTGTGAGAAGGTCCCAGCAAAAATCAATGGCTTTTTCCTTAAAATATTCTCCAAAGGAAAAATTGCCCAGCATTTCAAAAAAAGTGTGATGCCTTGCAGTATAACCGACATTTTCAAGATCATTATGTTTTCCACCGGCCCTGACACATTTCTGTGCAGTTACAGCAGTTGAATAATCCCTTTTCTCATCTCCTGTGAACACACGTTTGAATTGCACCATGCCGGCATTTACAAACAAAAGGGTTGGATCATCCTGGGGTACAAGGGAAGAAGATCTTACCTGCTGGTGATTATGTTTTTTAAAATACTCCATAAAAATTTTTCTGGCTTTATTGCCTGTCATTTCACAACTCCTAATTTGTACTGGGCTGAAAACCGCTAATGTTCCCGATTACTGTGCTGGGTTCAAATACTAATTCAATATACCACTATGCTTTGGCTTCTTTTTTTTTATCATTGCTGCCAAGCTTTGCAATCCCCAGCTGCTCTCGAACTTTAATCTCAATTTTTTCAAATATGTCCTGATTGTCAATTAAAAAAAGTTTTACATTCTCTCTTCCCTGACCAATCCTTTCACCTTCAAATGAATACCATGACCCGCTCTTGTCAACAATCTCAAGTTCAGCACCCATATCAAGCAGATCTCCTGTTCTTGAAATACCTTCTCCATACATGAGATCGAACTCCACACTTTTAAACGGAGGAGCCAATTTGTTTTTCACAACCTTAACCTTGGTCCGGTTTCCGATGATTTCCTGGCCTTCTTTTATGGGAGCAGCCCTTCTTATTTCAAGGCGCATGGAAGAATAAAATTTCAAGGCATTACCACCCGTTGTGGTTTCAGGATTCCCATAGACCACACCGATTTTCATCCGGATCTGGTTGATAAAAATAATGGTGGTATTGGTTTTGCCGATGGTGCCTGCAAGTTTTCTTAAGGCCTGGGACATGAGTCGAGCCTGGAGTCCCATATGGGAATCCCCCATTTCTCCTTCAATCTCAGCCCGGGGTACAAGGGCTGCCACAGAATCCACGACCATGATATCAACACCGCCGCTTCTGACCAGCATGTCTGCAATTTCAAGGGCCTGCTCCCCTGTATCGGGCTGGGACACTAAAAGTTCATCACAATCCACTCCAAGCCTTTTGGCATAGGCTACATCCAGGGCATGCTCGGCATCAATAAAGGCTGCAATCCCGCCATCCATTTGCGCCTGGGCAACTGCATGAAGCGCCAGGGTTGTCTTTCCCGAAGATTCAGGGCCATATATCTCAATCACCCTGCCCCTTGGATATCCGCCAACCCCAAGAGCCTTATCCAGTGCAAGGGAGCCTGATCGTATGACGGGAACAGCTTCAATTGCCCTGCCACCAAGTTTCATGATAGATCCTTTGCCAAATTGGCGTTCAATCTGGCTCATTGCTGTTTTTACAGCATTATCCTTTTCCAAATTTTTATCCATCTCTTTTCTCCTAAAATATGCCTGATAAATATAGAATTCTTAAAACAGCTGCAGATAAAATACCTGCCATAATATCATCCAGAACTACCCCTGCACCTCCTGAAAAATTATTTTCAAAATATTTCACAGGCCCAGGTTTCACAATATCAAAAAACCTGAATATAAAAAACCCTGACACAATCGTATAGAAATTAATGGGAACCCACGACATGGTTACAACATATCCTGCAATTTCATCAATAACAATACAACCTGGATCTTTCTTCCCCAGGATTTTTTCAGCCTGATCTGAAAAATAAATAGCCACAAGGATTAAGCCTGCAATATAAATCCCTGTAAAAGATGTGGGAATAATCAAAAAAACAAGTGCAAAAGGAATTGCTGCAATAGTTCCAAACGTACCTGGTGCAAAAGGTATTTTACCTGAATAGCATCCCGTGGCTATAAATATTATAAATTTCTGATTTAATGTCATTTTGAAGTTTTATATTCTGCATCAGTCCCTGTCAAGAGGATTGGGTCAAGAGGATTGGATCAGGTGAGTTTGCATCAGATAAAATTTGAGTGTAAACATCTTTTAATGGAATCTTTTTTTCCTTGGCCACTTTTTTTGCAATATCATATTCCGGAACAAACCGGATACTATTGTCAGGATTAGTGATTTTTTTTACCTGTATTTTTCCAAATAAAGTTTCAACAAAGGCTTTTTCCCTTAAAAGAAAAGACCGCTCGCATTCATAATGCCTTACACCAATGGATGTGGTCTGGGCAAGTATAATTTGAACAATATTATCCAGATCCTGTTTTCGACATATCACCTCCAGCTGAATCCCTGGCCTGTTTTTTTTCATTTGAACCGGAATATAACAGACATCAAGGGCCTGGTTTTCAAACAGAGTTTCCATTAAAAATCCCAGAACCTCAGGGGTTGTGTCATCCACGTTTGTTTTGGCAACATGAATGATTTCCCTTTGAACACCAGTTTTATTTTTATTTTCATCATTCAGGGGTTCTCCCAGAATAATGCGCACCAGATTGGGAAGGCCTGACCCCGTTTCCCTTTTGCCTGAACCATAACCGACCTGTTTTATAATCATTTCTGGCATGTGCCCGAAAGATGAGGTAAGTGTAGCAATAATGGCAGCACCTGTCGGGGTAACAATCTCGGTTGTTGCATCAGACGGCCTGACAGGAATATCCTTTAAAATTGCCATGGTTGCCGGAACGGGAACGGGTATCTGTCCATGGGCACAGGTCACAAAGCCAGATCCTAGAGGAATAGACGAGGCATATACCTTTTCAATACCAAGATATCCCACACATAGAAAAGAGCCGATAATATCAACAATGGAATCTATGCCGCCGATTTCATGAAAATGAACCGTTTCAATATCTTTACCATGAATATAGGACTCAGCCAGGGCGATTTTCTGAAAAGCTGAAAGACTGTTTTCTTTCACCTTTTCAGGCAGAGGACTATTTGTAATTAAAGCCTTTATTTCACTATAATTGCGTGATGCCCTGCCCTCATCAATGATTTCAACAAAAAGGTCTGTGGCTTTTAAATGGTGCTTGTAAACAACACATGTCTTTAATTGAAAGCCGTTTAAAACATGGTCTAATTTTTCTTTTAACCAGTCAAGTGGTACACCAAGATCAATCAACGCGCCAAGGGTCATATCCCCGCTGATACCGGAAAACATATCAACATAGGCAATCATCTTTAAATTTCTCCTGCCGTATGAACCTTTAAAATCTCAAGTACCAACCTTGCTACAGCCTCCATATCCTTGATAGCAACAGATTCATTTAAGGTGTGAACATCCGTCATACCCGTTCCAAGAACCCCTGCTACAATGCCTTTGCCAAAAAATACATTTGCATCTGCACCACCGCCAATGGTCTTGCTTGCCAAAGAGATACCAAGGTTTTTGGCGGCTTTTTTGGCAAGTTTAATGGTCCTGTGATCTTCAGAAATATTTGTCTGGGTAAAATCATTCTCAACAACGGCCTCTATCCTGGGAAGGTCTGAACCATTATTGAATTTTTCTGCGGCAGTGTAAAATGCAGATACAATATTGTCTGTAACTGCTTTTAGTTTTTCAACATCATGGCTTCGGGCTTCCCCATGGATTTCAACAAAATCAGGGATGATATTGGTGGCCACTCCGCCTTTAATGGTGCCAAGATTACAGGTGGTCTCTTCATCAATCCTGCCTAATTTAAGCCCTGAAATTGCTTTAGATGCCACTAAAATAGCATTAATTCCATTTTCCGGTTCTGCGCCGGAATGGGCGGCTTTTCCAAAAATCTTTATGGTGATCTTGTTTGCACCTGGAGCTTTTGTGACAATACCTTCTGTATCCGTTGAATCAAGGATATACCCGAATTTTGAATCCAGTAATGAATAATCAAAATGTTTTGCCCCTAAAAGACCGATTTCTTCACAAATAGTAAAAAGAATCTCAACGGGCGGGTAATCTATCTTATTTTCAAGGATCACATCCATGACTTCAAGAATGATAGCAAGGGCGGATTTGTCATCTGCACCCAGGATGGTTGTTCCATCACTTCTAAAAATACCATCCTCAAACTGAACCTTGATACCCTTTCCTGGCCCGACAGTATCCATGTGACCGCATAAAAATACAGGTTCTACGTCAATATTTCCCTTAAACTTAGCCACAAGGTTGGAGCAATTGCCTCCCACCTGTTCTTTTGCAGTATCATAACAGACTATAGCACCCATTTTTGTCAATATTTTTTCAAGTTCCAGAGCAACATCTTTTTCCTGGCGAGAAAGAGAATCAATCTCAACAACGGCTTTAAATCTTTGGCCCAGTCTCTGTGAATTTATCATTTATCATTCCTTCAGTTAATCGAGTATTATAAAAGCAACCTGTTAAATCAAAGGAATAATATATACTAAATTTTTTTTATTAATTCCATGATTAATTACTAAAGTGCGCGGATCAATGG
>JAQICW010000139.1 GCA_027858355.1 Desulfobacula sp. | reverse complement strand
GTATTCTCTTTTTGCAAGATTTGCAAAATTACCACAGGTAACCGGGGTCTGATCAGCAAATAGTTTTATGTTGATAGTCCCTTTGCTTGTTTCAATAATAGCTGTTAAGTCAGGCATTTTCCTCTCCTTTTAATAAAAAACAAATATTTTCAAACTTTAAGTGCTAGTTTTTAATTGTCAAACAAAAAATCTCGAATATTTTTTCATAAAAAAACACATAAAAAAATATCTCTTGCTCAACGAAATAAATTCGTGTAATATACCTAATTTTTGTTTCCCATGGCCGGAGATCCCGGTCTTTTTTTTTAAAGGAAACCTATGTTCCAGAACAATTTACCCTTGACCGGGTTTAACGAAATGAACCTGAGCCCCGCTGTATTTTCTGCATTGCAGAATGTTGGCTATAGCACCCCCACACCGATCCAGACCTTAACTATTCCCCATCTGCTCCAGGGAAAGGACATGATAGGACAGGCAAGGACAGGTACCGGCAAGACCGCTGCATTTGCAATGCCTCTGCTGTCTCGGATTGACCTTGACAATAAACGGCCCCAGGTATTGGTACTGACCCCCACAAGGGAGCTGGCCATCCAGGTGGCAGAGTCCTTTAAAACATATGGGGCAAAGATGAAAGGGCTAAACGTATTATCTGTATACGGGGGCCAGAGTTACGGGATCCAGTTGAACCAACTCAAGCGGGGTGTCCATGTGGTGGTGGGAACGCCCGGCCGACTCATGGATCATATGCGAAAAAAAACAGTGTCTTTTGCAGATCTTTTCTGTGTGGTAATAGATGAGGCAGATGAAATGCTTCACATGGGCTTTATTGACGATGTGGAATGGATCCTGGACAAAACACCGGATGATACACAGATCGCTCTATTTTCAGCCACCATGCCCATGCCCATTAGAAAAATTGCCCAGAAATATCTGAAAACTCCAAAAGAGATAATAGTCAAACCAGGCGTCACAGAGCTTAACACCATTAACCAGAAATACTGGATGGTCAACGGGACTAAAAAAACCCAGGCCCTGACACAGATCCTGGAGGGTATCTCCTTTGATGGGGTGATCGTGTTTACCAAAACCAAAACCGCCACCCTTGAGGTGGCAAAAGCCCTTGAGGACAAAGGATTCAAGGCAGAAGCCCTGAATGGTGATATTGCCCAGAATGCCAGAGAGCGGACTGTCAACCGGTTGAAAAAAGGATATATAGATATCCTGGTAGCTACAGATGTGGCTGCCCGGGGACTGGATGTGGACCGGATTTCCCATGTGATCAATTATGACATGCCACCTAAGGTGGAACCCTATGTTCACAGGATCGGCAGGACTGGCAGGGCAGGACGTACAGGAGAAGCCATCCTGTTCGTGAACCGGAACGAACGCTGGATGCTTAAGGTTATAGAACGAACCACCAAAAATAATATCAAGGAAATCTCCCTGCCATCCCACAAGACTATCAATGACAAGCGGATGGCTGATTTTAAACTATCCATCACACAGACCCTGGCATCAGAAGATTTGAGTCTTTTCCAGGAATTGATTGAGGGGTATGCCCAGGAACAGGATATCCCTGTAGCACAGGTTGCAGCGGCCCTTGCTAAACTGGCTCATGGTGACACACCCTTCTTATTGTCAGCCCCAAAAAATAAGAAAACGACAAAAATCAAAACAGCCGGGAACGTCCGGTCTATCCAGAATGAACGGCTGATTAGGAAAGACCTTTCCAGGGAAAAACATCTGTCTGTTAAAAAGCAAGAACCCAAACAGATAAAAAAGCCATCCAGGCGAAAAGAGGCGATTATCATCCCCCTGGAAACGGGCATGGAGCGGTATCGCATTGAGGTGGGCCAGCGCCACGGGATCCGTGCTGGAAATATTGTGGGCGCCATTTCAAATGAAGCTGGTCTTGACAGCAAACACATAGGACACATTGACATTAATGAGGAATTTTCCTTTGTGGATCTTCCCTACGGCATGCCAACGGAAATTTTCACGCTGTTGAAAAAAACCTGGGTGAAATCCCAGAGGATGGATATTTCAAAGTGTGCCTGAAAAATGCCAGGAGTACTATTGTTTGGCAAAAAGATTGTGTCTGGTTAAAATCATTCGTCATTAAAAATCTCATTGGATAGAATTACTGCTTCTGCCACTTCACGAATAGATTTTCTCGAATCCATGCTTCTTTTCCGTATCCAGCCATAGGCTTCAGCACCGATCATTTGACGTTTATTCATTAGAACTTCCTTGGCCTGTTCTATCTTTTTCCGGGCTTCCAATTCCTCCTGGATCACACGGGTTTTTACCATAAGTTCTGTATTGACGATAGCGACGGCAGACTGATTGGCAACAACTCTTAAAAGATTAACTTCTGTATCGGAAAAATCGTGGGGAGTGGCTGTAAAACAGTTTAATACCCCTATAACTTTTTCTTCTTTGGCTATTAAAGGAATGCCGACCATGGAAACAAGGCCCAGTTTTCTGGCCATCTCTTTTTCTTTGAATAGCTCTGATTCTAAAACATCCTTTAGGATCAAAGGTTTTTTATGGGTTACCACAAACCCTACAACACCTTCGTCCAGATTAAGCGCCCGGTCTTTGATATAGTCCGGCGAAATGGACTGGGTCGCCTTAAGGTGTATTTTCGGTGGTTGTTCCTCTTCATTGACAATCCATAAAGAACAGATCTCAACACCTGTAACCTTGGCAGTCACCATGACAATCAGTTTTAACAGGTCTTCAATGAAAAGATCTGAAGTGATTGCCCGGCTGATGTCGGTCAATGCTTTTATATAGCCGTCATATGTCTTATCCTGTTTATCCATAATCTCCTTATATTAATCAAAAAGAATACTTCATCGTCAATAAGAAAAATAAAAAATTTCCTAAATAATTTAATTTTTCTATAGGGCTGTGTTGGGAATTAAATCCCATATTCCGCATGGGCATGCCCCTTTGCAGAATCCGCAGCCAATACAAAGATCCGGGTCTACCTTATATTCAAA
>JAQICW010000626.1 GCA_027858355.1 Desulfobacula sp. | reverse complement strand
TGAATTATGTAACAACCTGTCGAAGGAAAAAATAGAAAGAGAGAGATAATTTGAAAAAAAATCAAACAATTTCAGAAAAAATATGGCAATTTTTTTGTTCTGTAAAACTGACTGTTACTACACTTGTGCTTTTGGCATCAACATCTATTATTGGAACTGTTATTCTTCAAAATGGTTCAGAATCAGAATACTTAAGGTTTTATGGCGAAGCTTTTTATAAAATAATCAGAGTATTTAAATTTGATGACATGTATAATGCATGGTGGTTTCTATCCCTGATAATTATTTTATGCATCAATATAGTTGTATGTTCAATTGAAAGACTTTCAACTACCTGGAAAATTATTTTTCCAAAAAAAATCAAATTTAATCCCCAAAGGTTCAGGAAACAAAAAAATCTTGAAACCTTTACCGTGAAAAAAGAGGCTGAAACTATATCAGCAATCTATGAAACCTTTTTATCTAAAACCATTGGAAAGGTAATAAAAGAGGAGACCTCCAAAAGTACCATCCTGTATGCTGAAAAAAGAAGATGGACAAGAATAGGTGTTTATTTTGTCCACTTAAGCATCCTTTTGCTTTTGATTGGTGCATTGATTGGCACGGTTTTCGGGTTTAAGGCTTTTTTGAACCTTGATGAAGGTGAGCTTTCTGACAAAGCTTTTATATCTAAGACAAGAGAGTCCGTAAACATAGGGTTCTCCATAAGGTGCAACAAGTTTGATGTAAAATTTTACGACACTGGTGCTCCTGAAGAATTTAAATCAAATCTTACAATCATTGAGAATGGTAAAGAGAGCTTTACCAATGATATTCTGGTTAATCATCCTTTAAGATATAGAGGCATTAATATTTTTCAGGCATCATATGGTTCAGCTGCACCTGACAGTGCTGTTGTTGATATTATCAGATTGTCTGATAAAAATATTACAACCAGGTCTATTAAAATAGGAGAACAGATTAATTTGCCCGAAGATCAGGGCTTATTCAAACTTGAAGGTTTTTTACCACATTTTGATTTCAGGGGGCATAATCTCGGGGAAGCTTTTATTGGAAAAATCACCCATGAAGAAGGCAAAAGTTTCCAGATTGGTATTCCAGTAAAATTTCCTACTTTTGATAAAATGAGAAAAGGGAAATTTGCTTTTGTTGTAAAAGATTTTGAAAATAAATATTACACAGGCCTTCAGATAACCAAAGACCCTGGAATATGGTATGTTTATGCAGGGTTTATTTTAATGATCATTGGATGCTGGATAACCTTTTTTATGTCCCATGACTCCTATTTTATTGAAATTGAAAAAAAACAAGGCAAAAACTCCAGGATAACTGTTTCAGGAACCACCAATCGGAACCATCATGGTATGAAACTTAAAATTAAAAAATATACAAACAAATTAAAAAGGGAAGGTAAATAATTCTTATGGACAGTTCTCTAGCATTATCAACAACCACATTTATTTATGCACTGGCCTCAATTTTTTATATCGGGTCATTTGCCTTTAAACAACAATTTCTTGCCAAAATCGGGTTTGTTGTTCTTATCATTGGTTTTTTAGACAATACCCTCGGCATTATTTTAAGATGGATTGAATCTTACCAGATGGGATACGGACATGCTCCCTTTGCCAATATGTATGAGTCCCTGGTATTTTTTTCCTGGACTGTTGCCATTCTTTATATCTTTGTTGAGCTTAAGTACAAGGAGAGTATAATAGGAGTATTTGCATCTCCTTTAATATTTCTTGCCATTGCATATGCTTCTCTCTCTCCTGATATCAGCAGCAAGATAACACCTTTAATCCCGGCCCTGAAAAGTAATTGGCTCATTGCACATGTTATAACCTGTTTTCTTGGTTATTCCGGGTTTGCCGTGGCATTCGGTTTCAGTATTATCTATTTTGTAAAACCCCAAAAACCTGGTGCTAAATCCATATTTGCAAAGCTTCCTTCCTGGGAACTTATAGATGAATTAACTTATCAAATGGTTGTTTTTGGATTTTTATTCCTTACCATCGGCATTATCACCGGTGCTGTATGGGCAAATTCAGCCTGGGGTACATACTGGAGCTGGGATCCCAAAGAAACCTGGTCTCTTATTACATGGTTTGTCTATGCCATTTTCATGCATTTAAGAATGATGAAAGGGTGGCATGGGAAAAAACTTGCTCTGGTATCCATTACCGGGTTCATGGCTGTTATTTTCACCTATTTTGGAGTTAATTTTCTGCTTTCAGGACTTCACAGCTACGCTTAACAAACAATTCAACTTAATTTGTCTTGACAAGAAAACCAGATATTAATATAGATTAACGCAATTTGTAGATATCATGACAAGACAGCTCACTATTTTGTTTGTCGTGGAAACAATCTAAGTTTTTTAGCTTAGATATAATGGTTAAAGTATCATCAACATTTTAATTTGATGGAGTTTTCATGAGTGAAATGGAAAACAAAGCTGGAAATGCTTCCAAAAGGAGCGCAAGGAGAAAGGGTGCGGGAGATAAAAAAGATGACAAAGGATTAGGTCAGGGTATCATCTTATTTGTTGTTGCATTTGTTGTATTCTTTGCAGGCAGCTCTCTGCTGTTTCCTAAACTGCTTTATTCAAAAAAAGATCAACCCTTTAGCTTTGATCACAAACTTCATACATATGAAGCAGGGGATTGTAATGCATGTCATTTCTTAAGAGAGGATGGAAGTTATTCTGGAATCCCGAAATTAAAGACGTGCCTGGAGTGTCATCCTGATACTGCACCCCTTGGTGTAACAGAGGGTGAAGCTGTATTTGTGGAAGAGTATCTGGCAAAGGGGAAAGAAATTCCGTGGCTTGTATATGCAAGGCAGCCTGACTGTGTCTTTTTCTCCCATGCTGCACACACTGATGCTGCTGCCGGGATGGATTGCATTGATTGTCATGGCCATATAGGAGAGTCAATTTCTTTAAGACCCTATGAAGAGAACAGGATAACAGGTTATAGCCGCGATATCTGGGGTAAAAACATCTTTGGGATTAAAAAGAATTCCTGGGATCGCATGAAGATGGATGACTGCGCAGAGTGTCACAAAGAGGAAACAGGCCATCAGGGTTATTGTTTCCAGTGTCACAAGTAGAACCAAAACATGAGACTTTTAACTTTATTGAGGGATTATTTATGAAAGTTGACAGAAGAAGCTTCTTGGGATTGGGACTTGGCGCAGCTGCCGGTGTTGCAGTGTCACCTGTTGGTTTGAAACTTACAGATGACTCTTCTATCTGGACCCAGAACTGGCCATGGACTCCTGTCCCGGTTGACGGAGAAGTAACCTATGAAAATTCGGTCTGCAGCCTTTGTCCTGGAAGTTGTGGCATAAGCGTCAGGAAGATAGACAACAGACCCGTTAAAATCGAAGGATTGGCTGGGTATCCCATAAATGATGGTGGCGCCTGTCTCCATGGCATTGCCGGACTTCAGTACTTATACGACCCTTCCAGGGTAAAAACACCATTAAAGAAAAATGGTGATAAATTCGAAGAAATTTCCTGGGATGATGCCATTGCGCTTGTTGCAGGCAAACTTGAACAAATTCGCAAAAACGGCTCGCCTGAAAAACTGGCCTGCATAGTAGATAAGGAACAAGGATCGGTTTCAGGGTTGTTTAAACGATTGCTTAAAACATTTGGGTCCCCCAATTTTTATACCATGCCAGGTCTTGAGTCTTATCTTGAATTGACAGCTGAAACTTTGCATGGTGAAGGGCAAACCATTGCTTTTGATCTTGAAAATGCAAGCTTTGTGTTAAGCTTTGGAGCAGGTATCATCGAAGGTTGGGGATCTCCTGTAAATTGCTTTAAAGCAAATGCATCAAGAAAAGAAAGAAAGGCAAAACTTTATCAAATTGAACCGCGCTTATCCAATACTGCTGCCAATGCAGATAAATGGATCCCAGTAAAACCGGGGACCGAGGCAGATCTGGCGCTGGGTATTTGTGCTGTTATCTTGGAAAACAAGCTGTTTGACAGTACTGCAACAGCAAGTTTTAAAGGCGGGATAAATAAATTTGGTGCTTTGCTTCAAAAGGAGTATACCCCATCAAAAACTGCTGAAATTACCGGGGTAAAAGCATCTGACATTGAAAAAATCGCCACATTGTTTGCCAAAGCAAAAATGCCGCTTGCAGTCTTTGGTAAAGGTCGAGGCGATGGGGCTCAAAGTTTAAAAGAGCTTGTGGCTGTTCATACATTGAATTGCCTGGTTGGTAATATCAATAAAAAGGGTGGTGCATTTGTTCAGCCTAAACTCAAGTATCTTGATTTTGCCGATGAATCAATGGACAGCATAGCTGAAAATGGATTTGCAAAAACTAAAGCCGCACCTTATGTGAATCAGCTTATTGAAAAGGTAAATGCATCTTCACAACCTGTTGTTGAGGCTCTTTTTGTTTACAATGCAAATCCCTGCCATTCTCTGCATGATGCAAAGAGTGTCAAACAGGCACTAGGAAAAATTCCTTTTGTAGTGAGTTTTTCTTCATTTCTTGATGAAACTGCTATGGAAGCGGATATTATTCTGCCAAGCCATACTTTTATTGAACGACTTGAAGACGTTCCTTCCTGTGCCGGCCTTGCAAAGAGTGTTGTAGGGCTTACAAAACCAGTTGTTGAACCATTATTTGATACGAAAAACCCGGGTGATGCTGTCATTCTGATTGCAAAAGCATTGGAAGGAAATGTTGCTCAAAGTTTTGAATGGGAAACCTATGAAGAATGTCTTGAAGAAGTTGCCGCAGGCATCTGGGATTCTTTATCAGAAGAAGGGTTTGCAATCATATCCGAGGAGGTACCCTCTGAATCAGTGCCAGTTAATATCTCTTTGCTTGCCAATAACCCTGCAACGGCTCAGGCCCAGGGAGATTTTGAACTCACATTGATTCCCATCGATAATATGAGATTGATCAGCGCAGGCGTTGCAGCTTCTCCCTTTGCCATTAAAACGGTTTCAGATAAAGTTTTAAAAGGTAAGGACAGTGTTGTAGAGATTAATCCTTTAACTGCCAGGGGGTTTAAAGATGGCGATTATGCCATGCTCACGACACCAAAGGGTATAGTAAAGGTTATCGTCAGCATGAACGAAGGCATAATGCCGGGGGTTATTGGAATGGTTGAAGGCCTTGGTCATACCTTTGACAATAAATATGTGTCAAACAAGGGTATTAATGTAAATGACTTAATAGGCCCGGTAATTGAATCTGGTTCAGGACTGGAGGCTGCCTTTGGAATTAAAGCAAAAATTTCCAAGGCTTAAAATTCCTAAAAATGCAAGGATAAATTGCTAAAGAGGTTTTTAATGAAACAAGAAAATAATAAAGCATATAAGTTCGGAATGGTTATTGATCTTGACAAATGCACAGGATGTGGTTCCTGTATGGTTTCGTGCATGTCAGAAAATAATGTTCCGTTTAAGGAGGATGAATCCGAGAAAAAGGATAGCATCACCTGGATGCGTGTTTATAAATTAACCAATGGTAAATCCTTTCCTGATACTGAAGTCGTATATATGCCAAGGCCTTGTCAGCACTGCGGAGGAAAAGGGAATCATGGTCACTCACCCTGTGTTTCCGTTTGCCCTGCCGTTGCTACAGACTATGGCTATGATACAGGAATTGTCAGCCAGATTTATACACGCTGTTTTGGATGTAGATATTGCATGGGGGCATGTCCTTATCATGCCAGGTATTTTAACTGGTGGGATCCCAAATGGCCTGAAGGCATGGAAAACTACCTGAGCCCCAATGTATCTCCAAGAATGAGAGGGGTCGTGGAAAAATGCAGTTTTTGTTACCACAGATACCAGGCTGCAAGGGATCAGGCCTATGCACAAGGCAACAAGGATGAAATTGCTGAAGAGAATTATCAGACGGCCTGCACTACAGCTTGTCCTTCTGGTGCCATTGTATTTGGTGATCTTAATAATCCTGCTCATGCAGTACACGAGATTGTTAAACCTGATCCTCATCCGGATCCAAGAAACAAGCATGTTGTCGGAAAATCAAGAAATCCTAAGGTTTTCAGGCTGCTTGAAAGGCTTGGTACCAATCCGAAAGTCTATTATATTTCCGAACGGGAATGGGTAAGAAAAGCCGGTGATAATTATCTGGATGGTGAGTGGGATAAAATTAAGAATCATCATGGGGCTACTTTATCCAATGATTAAGTATTCCAAAACATTATTTAGGAGTGAATAAATATGGATGCTGCATTAATACCTGAAGGTGCAAAACGCTGCTCATTTCCAAAGTTTACCATTGGGATAGCCATCGTTGGTGCCGTACTTCTTTGGGGCGTTTTTGCCATGGGCCTCATCTGGTGGAAAGGCCTGAACCAGACCAATATGAATGATTACTACGGGTTTGCCCTCTGGATCTGGGCTGACTTGGCAGTCATCGCTGTTGGTGGAGGCGCATTTTTTACTGGTCTCTTAAGAAATATTTTTAAGATTGACGAGCTGAAAAATATCATCAATTTTGCCGTTATTATCGGTTTTATCTGCTATAGCTCAGCATTGTTAATTCTTGCCATTGATATTGGACAGCCGCTTCGGGGCTGGTTTATTTTCTGGCATGCCAATGTCCATTCGATGTTGACAGAGGTAGCCTTTTGTCTGTCTGCTTATTTTGCCGTATTGACCATTGAGTTTATCCCAAATATTCTGGAAAATAGACAAGCCCAAAAAGTGCCTTTTTTTAGTCATCTTGCCCATAACATGCATGGTGTCATGGCTATTTTTGCTGCAACGGGTGCTTTTCTGTCCTTTTTCCATCAAGGATCCCTTGGCGGTGTTGCCGGGGTTATGTATGGTAGACCCTTTGCTGTCAGAGAAGGCTTGTTGATCTGGCCCTGGACTTTCTTTTTGTTCACGTGGTCGGCAGCAGCATTTGGTCCTTGTTTTACCCTTTTGGTGACAAGGATTACCGAGGCTGTTACCCGTAAAAAACTGGTAAAAGATAATGTGGTTCATCTTTTGGCTAAAATATCAGGATGGATGATTGTTACCTATATTGTTGCCAAGATTATAGACACCATATACTGGGCAATGGTAACTGCACCAAGTCTTGGATTCACCTTAAGCCATTTTTATACAAACAATAGTTTTTACGGATACTGGATACTGATTACTGAAATTGTATTATGCGGTGTGGTTCCAGGTGCTATTCTTATTATGAAGCCTACCCGGGAAAATCCGAAACTGCGTCTGATTGCCATTATTCTTGGTGTTATTGGTATCTGCCTGAACAGATGGGTCATGGTGCTTCAGATTATGGCGGTTCCCGTAATGAGTTTTGATACCTGGGCTCTTTATTTTCCAAGCTGGCAGGAAATTGCTACAACAATTCTTCCCATTGCCTATGGAATTATCCTGATTGCCCTGGCCTATCGTTATCTTCCTGTGTTCCCACAGGAGCAGGAACTTAACCCGGTAGAACCGGCAACAGAAGTAGAATAAACCTCTGCTATAAAGGAGAAAAATTATGTTTCCATTTTGTTTTGAATGGGTATGGGACATGGCGCACGCAATTTTCTTTGGTGGATTCTGGTATGCCATTTCCATCCTGGGTGCGGGTATGACATATTGTATTTTAAAGTCAGCCTATGACACCATGAAGGATAGTGGAGAGTCTCATCTTTAGACAGTGATTGTTAATATAAAGTTGTATACTTGAATAAAGCGCATTCCAGGACTTGTCTTAAAGGTCTTGGGATGCGCTTTTGTTTTTACAAAACCATCTAGCGCCTGCCGGAAAACCGCTAATTTTTCCGATTAAGCGTTGGGCTCAGAAAATTTTTCAGGAATAAATGATCTAAAATGGCACAATTAACAGGATATATTGAACGCGTCACCTTTTCAAGTGAAGAAAATGCCTTTTTTGTGTGCAAACTCAAGGTAAAAGGTGAAAGGGAGCTTGTGACCATTGTAGGGAATATGGTGAATCCAATCCCAGGTGAAATTGTTGAGTTAAAGGGAAAATGGATCATCCATCCCAAATTTGGCAATCAATTACAGGTTCATCAATATAAGACTCTTGTCCCTGCCACCCAGGTCGGCATTCAAAAATACCTGGGGTCAGGCCTGATTAAAGGGATCGGGCCTGTTATGGCCAAACGGATTGTAAAGCAGTTTGGTACAAAGTCACTGGATATCATTGAAAACAGCATTGACAAGCTTTCTCAAGTTGAGGGTATCGGTAAAAAAAGAGTTGAGATGATTCAACAGGCCTGGGAAGAGCAAAAGGAAGTCAGATCTGTGATGTTGTTTTTACAATCCCAGGGGGTCAGTACAGCCTATGCTGCAAAGATTTTTAAAGCTTATGGACAGGATGCCATTTATATTGTGAAGGAAAATCCTTACAGGCTTGCCCGGGATATTTTTGGCATAGGGTTTACCATAGCAGATAGTATTGCAGAAAAACTTGGCATGGAAAAGCATGCTCCCCAGCGCATTGAAGCAGGACTTGAATATGTGCTGCACAAGCTGGCTGATGATGGCCATGTCTGCTATCCATATGATGAGCTGTGTCAGAAAATTCAACAAATGCTCGAGGTAGAAAAACAGATTGTTTTAAAGGCAATTGCAGAGTCTTTTTTAGCAGGCAGGATTGTTATTGAAAATATTAATGAGAATATCAATAAAGATACCAATGAAGATACAGGGGGAGGGCAAGAAAATAATAAACTTGTTTTTTTAAACAAATTTCATGTTTGTGAGACAGGAATTGTTGATAATTTTAAACGACTTAAAAATTCCTGCAAAAGTGTTAGAAAAATTGATTCAGACAAAGCCATTGAATGGGTTAAAGAGCAGATTAAGATAACACTTGCTAAAAACCAGGAAGCGGCAGTTAAAAAATCTTTGGAAGAAAAGGTCTTAATTATTACCGGCGGTCCTGGTACGGGTAAAACCACCATTATCAATGCCATTATCAAAATTTTAAAAAAAGCAGGTGCAGAAATTTTACTTGCCGCTCCCACGGGAAGAGCTGCCAAAAAAATGAGTGAGTCCACCTGGACAAGGGCCCAGACCATCCACAGGATGCTTGATTATTCCATGAAGGAAGCTGGCTTTAAAAAGAACAATAAAAACCGGTTAAAATGTGATGTGCTGATCATTGATGAAGCCTCCATGATTGACACTGTTTTAATGCATCATCTGTTAAAGGCTGTTCCAAAAGAGGCCACCCTTATTTTTGTTGGAGATGTCAATCAATTACCTTCCGTGGGTCCGGGAAATGTATTAAATGATTTGATCGTGTCCAATACCTTCAGCGTTGTTGAGCTTGATACGATTTTTCGGCAGGCCAAAAAGAGTCTGATTATTGTCAATGCCCACAGGATCAATAAGGGTATGTTTCCCGTGGTGGCAAATGATGATAAGAAAGGTGATTTTTATTTTGTTCAAAAACAGACCCCGGAAGAGGTTTTAAACACTATTATTGACCTGGTACAAAACAGAATACCAGACAAATTTAAGGTTGATCCCGTGGATGACATCCAGGTTTTAACCCCCATGCACAAAGGTATTATCGGGGCTGCCAACCTGAATCATGAACTTCAGAAAATTTTGAATCCAAACAAAGTAATGATCCAAAGGGGAAACAGGGAATTTAAAATTTCAGACAAGGTTATGCAGATCCGCAATAATTATGACAAGCATACCTATAATGGGGATATCGGCAAAATTATTGATATTAATCTTATTGATCAAAAAGTACAGATTAATTTTGACGGCAGGGATGTTGAGTATGATTTTTCCTCCCTTGATGAAATTGTTCATGCCTATGCGATTTCTATCCATAAATCTCAAGGTTCCGAGTATCGGGTTGTAATCATACCTGTTGTGACACAGCACTATATCCTTTTGCAAAGAAATCTGATTTATACGGCTATAACCCGGGGCAGGAAACTGGTGGTGCTTGTGGGAACAAAAAAAGCCCTTGCCATGGCCATTAATACTGTTAAATCATTCAAACGCTATACACGGCTCTGGCATCGCCTGAAGCAGGCATGAGGAAAATTTCCCAGGTTTTTGGTGAGACGCTATTTATTTAACTTCTTCTTTGGCGGTGTCTTTCTTCCGGCTATGATCCAGACAACACCCCAGACAAGAATAACAGGTACAATTCCATAGGAAACATAAGAAATAAGATTTCCATTCCATGGCTTCAGGTAAAGGGCCATGGCTATGGGGTAAATAAGGGAGAGTACAATACTGAGTCGAATTTTTGCAGGAAGTTTTTTCAGCATCTTTGCAGAAGATGTTTTTTTGTCGGGTTCACCCTTAAAAAATCTTGGCAAAATTAAGATACCGGTAATCAGCAGCACTAAAACAAGAATTTCACTTACCCCGGTCAAGAGTTACTCCCTTTATAATCTATCGTGATTGAAATTACAGGTTTATTTCAAATATTGCTCAATTTGTCAATTAGATTTAAATGAAAGATAAACTCAGCCAGGCCTGGGGCAGTGTTCAAATTTTTTTTTAAACCCGGGTTGTTAAATTATTGTCCCTGTTTTGTTTATTTGTTTTACCAGTTTTGTTTATTTGTTTTATTGGAAGAGTAATTGTTGACTTTTGGTTTATTATCCCATATTATCCATTATTTGATAATAAACTGAACTGGCCTTAAGTCCTTGCAGACGGCAGTCAGGATTGTGTGTTCAGACCCCGCTCAATGGAGAAAAAATATTGAAATACTGGCCAGCAGAAAAAGCAGCACAAATTGAAAAACTTATCGGGCAGCATGCCCATAAGGGTGAATATGCTGTTTTTGATGCAGATAACACCATCTGGCATAAGGATCTTGAAGAAAGCCTTATGCCCTATTTGGAAAACAAAGGTATTTTAACCAGGCGGACCATTCATCCATCCCTTCATATCATACCCTTTCATCCTGATGATACACTGGTTTCCTATGGATTTAAACTTTATAATATT
>JAQICW010000601.1 GCA_027858355.1 Desulfobacula sp. | reverse complement strand
GTTCCAGCCTGGGTATTTTCGATGCCCATACCATTCTTGAAATTAATTTTTATTGTGATGCCTATGGCGTGGATACCATTTCCGAGGGAACTACCCATGCAGTTGTTATCGCATGATTTGAAAACCCGATAATCACACCCGATCATGCGCGCGGAATGGATTTAAGCTTTGGCAATCGTTTTAATGCCCTGGAAATCATCCACCAGATGGCAAAAGGAGAAGGATTCGGTGCCATTGTCGGCAAGGGGATCAGGCAGATGAAGCAAATTTTTTCAAAGGATTTTGGAGCTGACCTGGCCTTTATGCAGGATATCGGCATGGAATCCAAGGGCCTTGAATTTTCTGAATACATCACCAAGGAATCCCTTGCCCAGCAGGGGGGATATGGGCTTGCTTTGAAAGGCCCCCAGCATGATGAAGCCTGGCTAATCTTCCTTGATATGGTTCACAATTTCATGCCGACATTTGAGGACAAAGCTGAAGCCCTTCACTGGGTCCCCATGTTTAGAACCTGGTTCGGCCTTTGCGGTCTTTGCAAACTTCCCTGGAATGATATTATTCCGGAAGACAATAAAAATACGTCTGAACCGGCCAAGGTGGCTAAACACTTGGGCTGGTATGCTGATTTCTTTTCTGCCGTTACGGGCAGGAAATCCGGACCCGATGATCTTCTCGCCATGAGTGAGGGTGTTTATAATTTCCAGAGAATTTTCAACCTGAAAATGGGCTTTGGCACAAGAGAGCATGATGCCTTGCCCTACAGGGCTGTCGGTCCTGTAACTGTTGAAGAATATGAATCACGACAAAAAAGGTATGATGACCAGCTCAAAGAAAAATATAGCCTGGATATCAACAACATGACCTCCAAGGACAAAGTAGCTGCATTAAGACAAAAAAGAGAAGAACAATATGAACTGCTCAAAGATGCCGTCTATGAACGGCGCGGATGGGACAATAACGGCATCCCCACCGTTGCAACCGTCAAACGTCTGGGCATTGATTTTCCAGAAGTCCTGGAAGTCTTAAAGAAAAATGGTGTTGTATAATACATGATAGAAGTTGATAAAAAACAAATGCCATGGTCTAAAAACATGACCATGGCATCTCTTTTGGAAACCCTTGACAATGTTGAATTCTGTTCCGTTGTCCGCTTAAATGGCAGGCTTGTCTCAAGCCCTAAATTTGCTGAAACAATCATTCCTGACAACTCAAAGATTCAATTGTTGCCCCTGGTTAGCGGAGGGTAAAATCAAATTTTCGCAATTTTAACTTCACAAATAGCTGTCTGTCTGTTAAAAACCATTGGTGACAGACAGGCAGTTAACATTTTAATCCACAAAAGAAAGTAACTATTGAAACAATTTTTTTTATTTTTAAAAGCGCTTTTCAGCAAAAAGCGCCCTCCAGAATCACCTGTTATTATCCTATCACCGTCTATACCTGAAACCAAAATACCAATAAAAAGGCCTAAAAAAACCAATAAGAAAAAATGGTCCATCCATGATTTCCCAGTGGAACAAAAGGAAGGGGAAACAAGATTTCATGATCTTGATCTGCCATTGACTGTTATGCATGCCATTGCAGATTTAAAATTCAACTATTGCACCCCTATACAGGCAAAGCTTTTATCCCATACACTGAAAGGCAAGGATGCAACAGCCAAGGCCCAGACAGGGACAGGCAAAAGCGCCAGCTTCATTATCACTATTCTTGCGGCATTCATCAAAAAGTCATTTAAAAACAGGAACGGTACTCCCAGAGCATTAATCCTTGCACCCACAAGAGAATTGGTTCACCAGATTGAAAAAGATTTCAAGGATCTTGCCAAACATACCAATTTAAGAATTATAGCCATCTTTGGCGGAACAGGCTATAACCAGCAACAGATCATGCTTAAGGAAAGACCCGTTGATGTCATTGTTGCTACTCCCGGACGTCTCATTGATTTTATGGGCAAAGGATTAATCAACCCTTCCAAGGTTGAAATTGTTGTCCTTGATGAAGCCGATCGAATGCTGGATTTGGGGTTTATTCCGGATGTCCGAAAAATCATTTTAAAAACACCCCACAAAAACAAACGGCAAACCCTTTTCTTTTCCGCCACTTTAACCCCGGAAGTTTTGAGACTGGCACAAAGCTGGTCAACACAGGATGCTGTTCAAATAGAAATTGATCATGAGCAGGCGGCAGCTGACAGCATCCAGCAAATTATCTATATTTCAGCTGAAAAAGATAAATTTAAACATGTATATAACCTGATCAATAATGAGCAGTTAAAACGCGTACTCTTATTTGTAAACCGGAAAGATACGGCTCGAACCCTGTCGGAAAAATTTGAAAGATATGGCAGAAAATGCAGTGTGCTTTCAGGAGATATTGCCCAGGACAAACGGTTTAAAGTCTTAGAAGATTTTAAAAATGGCAGAATAAATCTTTTAATTGCAACGGATGTGGCTGCCCGGGGACTGCATGTTGAAGACATCAGCCATGTCATTAACTATGATCTGCCCTATGAACCCGAACATTATATTCATCGAATCGGAAGAACGGGTCGGGCCGGAGCAAAAGGGATATCAATAAGTTTTGCAGATGAAACCAGCTCATTTTTCATACCAAAAATTGAAGAGGTGCTGGGTAACAAAATCGAATGTGAGTATCCGTCTGAGGCTTTGGACAAACCCCTTCCACCACCTAAGAAAAAATATTATTCAAAACCAAGGGCAAAAAATAGAAAACCATTTAGAGGGAAGCAAAAGCCTGACAGGAACAGACAAAAATAATTTCCTTTCCCTGGCAATCTATCTTTCTTGACACTTTGCAGGCATTCGGTGTAAAACTACAAGCCTAATTAATTTTAGTAATTTTTATCAAAGGAGTTAAAATAAAAAATGTTTGGTCTTGGAATGCCCGAAATTTTAATGATTCTGGCAATAGCCCTCATTGTCATAGGGCCCAAAAAGCTGCCTGATCTTGCCAAAACCCTGGGCCGTGCCATGGGAGAATTCAAACGCTCTGCCCAGGATTTTAAACGCAGTATTGATGTGGAAACCACTGTTAAGGAATTTAAAAACGGCATTGATATTCCTAAAGCAGATCTGAATAAACTCCTGACCGACCCTCCTTCAAATGATGAGGCTGCTGACACTGATCAAGAGAAGACGGCTACTGCAGAGCAAGAGAAGGCTGATACCGCCGATCAAAGGGACAGCGATTTCCTTGACCCTGACAAAAAAATCCCGGATAATAATGGAGATGATTCTTCAGAGGATAATAATTCGGACAAGGCAGATCACACATCAGATACCGATAAGATAGATAAATAATGAGCAAACAAGGCAAAAGCCCTTTTACAGAACATTTGGGTGAGTTGAGAGACAGACTGGTCCGTTCCTTTATTGCTGTCGCTATCGGTTTTGTGGCCGCTTATTCTTTT
>JAQICW010000600.1 GCA_027858355.1 Desulfobacula sp. | reverse complement strand
AGATTGCACAGCCTGAATGTTTTAAGGCCGAACATTTTGCCCGGATAAATTGTAAACCCGCGCTCAAAGCAATAATCGTGGAGGGTGGCAAAATCAAATTTACCATCATCCGGGGCTTTGATTGTAACAACAAGCTTGCCCTGGATCTGCTTATCAATAACCGAGTCAAGTCCGATCTGCTCTAAACCCTTGTGGATTGCCTCCCAACATTTTTGTAAGCGATTCCAGCGATTTTGTTCCCCTTCTTCAAAATATTCCTTAATAGCCCGGGCAAGGGCATAGATCGTCTGAACAGGAGGGGTAAAGTGCATTTCCCCAACCCTGTTAAAGAAATCATACTGCATGAAAAGATTGCAATAATAAGATCTGGTGGGATAATCTTTTGATTTTTCAATGGCCTTGATATTTCCCACGGTCCAGGAAGCACCAGTCATTGCTGCCAGGCCTTTTTGCGCTGAGGACATCAGAAAATCAATATTTTCTTCTTCAATATCAATGGGTCTTAATCCATAGGTGGAAATAGTATCCAC
The DNA here is from genome assembly GCA_027858355.1 of Desulfobacula sp. The sequence goes on along the minus strand of JAQICW010000600.1, from coordinate 3,236 downwards.
AATAAAAATACGATCATTATCATGGGCAATTTGGCCGATTTCCCTGATGGGATTTAAAACTCCGGTTCCCGTCTCGTGGTGGACAGCCGCAACCACGGCTATGTCTTTGTCCTCTTCAATGGCTTTTTTTACCGCATCAAGATCCGGCAGTCCCGTTGTAGAGGATTGAAGATCAACACAATCAATATGGTAATATTTGGCAATTTTAACCATTCTTGCCGCATAAGCACCATTGTTGACAACCATAATCTTTTTGCCTTCAGGAACCAGAGAGTTAACCAGGACATCCTGAACAATGGTTCCTGATCCTGCAAAAATCACTGAAGTGTATTTTTCAGGATCTCCATGGACGACTTTGACCAGATCCTTACGAACACGGGTCATGACATCTACGAATTCCTGCTCTCTCGGGCAAATGTCAGGTATGACCTGGGCATATTTAACGGCATCACTGGTTGTAGCCGGCCCTGGATTGAGAAGGACATTTCTTTTAACTGGTTTGACAACCTCCATCTTATCTTCTCCCTCTTAAAAACGATAAAATTATTATAATTTGCCTACCTTTTTCATTCCGGATTTCTTGCTGGGATCTGCAACCTCTTCAATAATGGAAAAGCCACTGCCCCTGACTTCCTTCATTTTCTCAAACCGCTGTTTCCATTCTTCAGGAGTCTTACAGATAGCAGACTGAGCATTTTTTTCTCTGTCTTTAAGTGGCGGGACAGGCCGGTCGGAAGGGCCATCATAATCCTCCCTGGGTGTTAATTGCTGCCCCATTCTTGACAGATCACCTCTTTCCACCTCTTCAATATAATGGGCCCCGGCACCAAATGAACGAGTAATAGCAAGGATTGCCCAGGTAGCTTCAGGGGTAAACCCAAGGTCCTGCATCACAGCTCCCGTTGCCCCGAGCATATCAATATCTACGGGTTCGGAACCTACTTCCTGGGCCGCCTTTACCACTTCTTTCATGAATTTAATATTTACTCCGGCCACACCAAGTTTTTCTGCCCGGGCAATCATGCGTTTTGCTGCCGGGTCCTTGAGCATAAGACTTGAAACACCCAATGCTTCATCAATACCGTCTTTTTGAACAAGAAGTCTGGCAGCTTCACTCAAGGTAAGGTTTTCCAGTTCAGCCTTTTTTATATAATCCTCAACCCTGTTCCCAAAGCTTGAATAGGCACCATAGGCATGTCCAAACGCCATGATTGATGCCCCGCAGGCCTGGGTCAGAAAAGTCTTGGATTTAGCTACAATTCTGGAAATAGCGGCGGGTCCGGATAGCCCGTCCTCCAGCATCATAATCCTTATATAATTAAGCATTTTCTCTTCTTCAATGGTGGGTATCCTGGCCTGGTAATCTACGAACAAAACTTCAATAACCCCATAACCTTCTTCCATGAGCTCGGTTGTGTCATACCCCCTGGCCACAATCCTATGGACATTTTTATAGGCAACTTCAGAAACCCATTGAAACGGGGCACGTTTGCCATCTTGTGGCATGGTGCCGTATTCCCTGGCATGATAATCAAATGGATTTTTCTCACTGTCCAGATTACCGATCCCACGTTCTCTCTTTAGCTTGTTTAACGCATCGGTTTTTTCCTGATCTAGATAACCCATTGTTTATATTCTCCTTCTTCTTTCTGTTTTTTTGCATATTCCTGCCTTTCTTCCTGTTTTGGCACGATTCTGTCTTCCGGCCCCACATACTTAATCATGGACAAATCAATCATCTGAACCATGGGTTCATTTCTGGAAGCACCCCATGCACGACCTTTTTTCATATTGTACAATGCATGGGCGGCACAACTGAATCCGCGCACGACACTGCCGATACACCAACCGGCATTGGGTGAAAACCCGATCTCCATCAATGCCGTATTCCCGGAGCCTACGACATTAACACCAACATAGGAACGTCCGTCGGCCTTACGTTTTGCGTGAAAATATTTTTCCAGGGCCCTTTGAAATTCAAGATAGACACCTTCAAGCCCCAGTTCTTCCTGTCTAAGATGAATCGGTTCTGCCCTGGGATCACTGTCAATATGCTGGGGCTGCCCCATGCCCATGACCGGCGTACCACTATCCATGTACTCATCCACCAGAGTCTTGGCTATTTCATCCACTGTTTTTCCCTCTTTTTGGCCTCTTTCCAGGTATTTGTTCAGCATGTACCCATGGGCTGCGCCCGGGCCATGAACACCGCCAAAGGTAGAAATAGCTGCTGCAACGCAAACGGGAAGATTCGGCCTGCCTGCACTTACGCCAATTGCGCCAACTGCCGAAGGAGACATGGAGTGTTCAAGAAATACACCCATTTCATACTTAAGCATTTTCTCTTCCTTTTCCGTAGGAATGCGGCTCTGGAATAGCACAAACATTGCATCATAAAACGAATAGCCTTCTTCGGCCATATCACTTAAATTATAGCCTCTCATCACTGTTTTTTCTTCAGTTTTGTAGGAAAGTGCCGTTTTCCTACGTAAGGTTGGTTCTCTGTCCATTATTGTTTCTCCATTAATTTCATTGGTCATTAATATTTTTCCCTTTAGTTTGTTTTCTGTATAAGTTTGGCCAAACAAAACCTTATAAAAAGTCCCGGGTGAATTATCCCAATCCCTTAGGCTTTCAACGGTTATGATTATATTGATATGGATAACTATAAGTCAAACTAATAATTATAATATAATACATGAATATTTGTTATAGATGGCCCAATTACGACGATCGCCACCACTTTTAAATCCAATATTTTGTTCATGGTTTTTGAGTAAAATGGAGTTATACAATTAAATTCTCTTGACAAAAACATGTCTTCTATTTATAGAATACATATTCTTAATTTGAAATAAAGATGGAGAGTTTATGGAGGAATTAACCAGAATAGAACGGGATGACTTAAGGAAACGCAAGGAAATACTTGAGACCGCTCTTGCCATATTTGCCTCCAATGGGTTTCACAGTACGACCATGGCCCTTATCAGCAAGGCATCTCAATATCCCCTTGGCACCATCTATAAATATTTCCCCGGGAAAAAAGAAATGTACCATGATCTTGTCATCAACAGGGTGCACGATTTGGGGCAAATATTATTTGAGATCAGTCAAAATCAGGAGATGACTGTGTGCGATAAACTCAAAGCCTCTTTGTTTGCCCAGGCTGATTTTTACAAAGCCAACAGGGATGTGGTCCGAATTTATATTTCAGAGAGAAACAATATTGATGCCGT
>JAQICW010000592.1 GCA_027858355.1 Desulfobacula sp. | reverse complement strand
ATAAAAGAAAAGCTTGATTTGAGCTATCTTCGAGTAACAGGAGATTTGGATTTGCCTGTAAGTTGCGTTGCTGTCTGTACTGGCAGCGGCGGTTCTTTACTTGATGAATTTTTAAGATCAAAGGCAGATGTATATATCACAGGCGATATTAAATATCATGAAGCAAGGCGTGTTGAAGAAAATTCAAAAGGTCTGATTGATGTGGGCCATTTTGGTTCTGAACATATGGCTGTTGATCTGCTGTTTGACAAATTAGGTCAGGCGATTCACAAAGCCGGACTGAATATAAAAATAGAAAAGTTTTCAAAAGAAAAAGATCCATTTATTATAGTTTAAGGATAAAATATTATGAACGATGATATTTCCACTAAACCAGATATAGAAGCTCTGGTCAAACTTCAGGAAGCTGAGACTCAGATTGTCAGGCTTAATGCTGTTTTGATTAAGGTTGAAAAGGAAAAAGAAAAATTAAACGCAAAATTATACCAGTTTGAAAATGCCTTAGAAGAAAACAAAGAACATCTTTTACGTGCCACGGAAGCTTGCCGGGATATTGAAAGAGAAATTCAAGTTGTTGATGACCGGATTATTAAAAGCAATGAAAAATTGAGGATGGTAAAGACCAATAAGGAATATAATCTTTTTTTAAGAGAAGTGGACGATAATAAAAAACGCAAAGATGTTTTGGAAACTGAATTATTGGAACTGCTTGATGAAAAAGAAAAAATGGAAAAAATTGTTCAGGAAAGTGAAAAAGAATTCCATCTTCTTAAGGATCAAATAGAAACCGAACAAAAAGATATTGAAAAAAAATCTATTGATGATAGAGAGCTTCTTGATGAATATATTGCCCAACAGAATAAAATCGGCAAAACCATAGAACCTTCATTGATGAGCAGGTTTGCAAAAGTATCAAAAATGAATAATGGCTCGGCTGTAATATATGTAGAAGACGAGGTGTGTATGGGGTGCTTTATGAACATACCGCCTCAATTATATATTGAAATACAGCGTGGTAATTCATTGATTTCCTGCCCGCAATGCAGTAGAATCCTTTATCATATAAATAAGTAAAAATTCGGCCTGACCAGGCAAAACGATCGCTGGGTTTTTAAACCTGGAGGAAAGTCCGAACACCATAGGACAGGACGCTCCATAACGTGGAGTCACGGTGACGTGAAGGAAAGTGCAACAGAGAGTAGACCGCCCGGGTTGGTATATCCGATCCAGGTAAGGGTGAAACGGTGCGGTAAGAGCGCACCAGTTTTCCAGGTGACTGGAAAAGCTTGGTAAACCCCGTCCGGTGCAAGACCAAATAGGGAAATGTTTGAGGGTTGTCCGCCCAAGTTTTCGGGTAGGTCGCATGAGGTGTGCGGCAACGTACATCCAAGATGAATGATCGTTGATCTGTTTGCGGTAACAAGAGCAGATAACAAAATTCGGCTTATCAACTGGTCAGGCCGGATCTTTATTTTTAATGTTGGAAAATGGATTATGTATTTTAATTGCGACATCTACTTTAACGAAAAAGCCAATATTTTTTCCTTTGAATATCTAAAATTTATTTTGTTTATTTTTGAACTTGATGATAACGAGTATCTGTTTACAAAAAAAATATATTCAAAGCTTATTTCAACATCCCATATTCTTGAAGATTTTTTAGATTTTCATGGAGCTAAAAAAAATAAAGAATGGGTGTTTTATCGGGAATTGTCTGCAACAATCCGGCATCTTTCAATGGCCTGCTATTCCCAAAGACATATACTCAATCGATTGAAATTTTATTCTTTTGAAGAGAACCAGCATAAGACCTTTAAACTTGAAGCCTTTGATACTTTAAAAATTTTACAGCAATCCATAAAACTGGCTGCTCCTGTGATTTTAGAGGAAGCTCGCCGTCTGAAGATCAATATACCCGTCACAAGGTATGATCTTAGTTATTTTCCCGGGATTTCATCTGTACAGCAGCTGGATCACAATATCGATGATTTTAATTCCAAAGACCAGCAAAGAGAAAATCTGACCCGGATTGCCAGTGAATTTTTGGAAGTTGTAAAAGATTTTGATCAGTTTGAATTTTATGAGCGGTATGATTTAAAAAAAATCAAGGAACTTGTGCCGGATCAAATCAATGAGGTCATCATTAGAAGATATGAAATGTTGATTCATAACATCCAGTCTTCCTTTGATTCCTATGTTGTAAATACAAAGTCATCATCAGAAAATTTAAAGCTTGAACAACTTAGAAGCCATTTTTCCATTGTATTTCATATGCTCCAGGTAACGGGCAGTTTATTGCATTTTTATGAACGTCATTTGCATGATATCGGGTTTAAGGATGTATATAAAACTGTCAGTGAATCTTTATCCGATGTTATTGATCCAGATGTTTTGCTGGATCGGGCCGTTAATTTCGGATTGTTTTATGCCTGGCAATTTTTGTCTTCAGGAAAAGCCCTGGCATCGAGAATATTGAATGAAAACATGGAAACCTCTGTGATTGAGGTTGGAATACCTAAAGACCGAGGATTTCACAGTCGTCCAAGCCTTTTAGTGGCAAAAATTGTTCAGCATTATGGTGGTGAAGTCAAAATGCTTGTAAATAGTGATGTTTTTGATGCTGCAAGTGTCCTGGATATTCAATGGGCTGGTGGAAAAATAAAAAAAGAAGAAGTCGAAATAGTTCAATTTAAAGGTGATTTGCGGGCATTAAAGGATCTGAAAATCCTTGCAGCAGTGAATTATGGAGAAGACCATATGGGTAAGGGAATTCCCTTGCCAAAAGAATTGTCTTATTTAACTTAAAATGCATCCTTCCCAAAATTTTGTCATAATTGTTGCCGCAGGTAAGGGCTTGCGAATGGGCTCAGAGATTAAAAAGCAGTATCTTTATCTTGACAAAATCCCAATTCTTAGTCGAACCATCATGGCCTTTGATAGCTGTGACAAGGTCCATGAAATTGTCCTTGTTATTCCAAAACAAGACCATGAGTATTGTAAAAAGCATATTATCGATCCATTTGGCTTTGCAAAAAAAAATCATCTGGTTGAAGGTGGAAAGCAAAGACAAGATTCTGTCTTAAATGGCCTGAAAAGGATCAGCGATAGAACAAATATTAATAAAGAAGCCATTGTATTGATTCATGATGGCGTTCGCCCCTTTGTAAATCAAAACATGATTAAAGAGTGTATCCAGAAGACCATTGAATATGGTGCCTGTATTCCTGGTGTTAAAATAACAGATACTATTAAACAGGCCTGCCCTGATTTAAGTATTCAAAAAACATTGAGCAGGCAGTTTCTCTATATTGCACAAACACCTCAGACCTTCAAGCTGGACTTGATTCTGCGGGCATTTGATTATGCCATTAAAACTTGTTTTTCAGGGACGGATGACGCCTCTTTAGTAGAACATTTAGGTGAAAAGGTGGTTATCATAAAAGGGTCTAACCTGAACATTAAAATCACTACGCAAGAGGACCTTGTTTTGGGAAAAATTCTGTCCATCCAATCACGTATGTTCAGGTAAATATGTCAAAGCATTTAATCAAAGATGTTAAAAATATTGATAATAGTGTGGTGATCACCCCGACAGAAGGGTCCCATAAAGCCTATATGACTTCTAAATGGTATGCATTCTCTAAAGTTTCAATCCTTGTTATTTTAAAGGATACAAAAAAAGCGATAGAGTTTTTAGATGAATTGAATTTTTTTCTGCCAGATAAAAAAGATAAAATTGTTTTTTTCCCGGGATATCATATCCTGCCTTTTAAATCCCTGGCCTACCATAAAGAAACATCTATAAACAGACTTGCGGCTTTATCAAAAATCATGAATTCAGGTTCAGAACCCTTAATTATTGTAATAGTTGTGGGCACCATTTTACAAAAACTGATTCCAAAGAAAAACTTGAATGATTTTGCCGAACTGGTCATTGCCAATGAGGAAATTGACAGGGATGCCCTGGTTTTGAAACTTGAATCCGGCGGGTATAACAAAACATCTCTTGTTGAAGATCCAGGAGAGTATTCCGTGCGCGGCGGTATTCTGGATATTTTTTCTCCAGGTGAAAAATATCCCGTGCGCATTGAATTTTTCGGGGATCTGGTTGAATCCATCCGGTATTTTTCTGTCTTTACCCAGAGAGGGGTAAAGGAAATTTATGAAACCATCATTATTCCGGCAACAGAAGCAATATTGACCAAAGAAAATCAGCCACATATCCTGGCCCGTCTCAGACAGGCTGGAACCCTTGCCAGACTTGAAGCATCAAAAATCAGAGCATATGTGAATGAAACCCGTGAATTTGGAAGATTCCCGGGTGTTGAAAGTATGCTGTCCATAGTTTATGAAGAATTAGATACTTTTTTTGATTATATCCCTGAAAATACGCTTTTGGTGATGGATTCTCCCAACGATCTTGAATCCAGGGCAATGGATTTTGAAAATAAGGCGTTGATCAATTATAAAGCTACTGCAGCGGAGAGCCGGCTTTGTGTTGAACCTGATTCCATTTATTTGAAATGGGATAAGATAAAATCATTTATTAAATCAAAAAAACAAATATCCTTTAAACCCTTTGACCTGGTAAATGATCCTTGTGAAGAAGAACATTTACCGCAACTTTTATTTGAGTTTCAGGATAACACGGATTTGTCTTCATCATTGAAAAGAGAGGGGATTAAAGATAATCCTTTAATCCCTCTGGTTGACTGGTTTAACAATCATTTGGCCCATAAAAGAATAGTCCTGTGTGTCCTCAGTCAAGAATCCCAGGCAAAACGGCTGCTGTCATTGCTGCAACCCTATGGCCTTGAACCTGTGCCGTGTAATAACTTCAGAGCAGCGAGTGAACAGAATTCTGGAATTTATTATCTGTTTGGAGATGTATCTTCAGGGTTTGTTTTTAAAGAAGAGGGCCTGGCCCTTGTCACTGAAAATGAAATTTTCGGCAAAAAAAGGATTCGAAGACAAAGTAGTGCAAGAAGAGATTTCAAAACCAGATTTACGCGTGACCTTCAGGTTATCAAGCCTGAAGAATTGAAACATGGAGATATTGTTGTTCACATTGAACATGGTGTGGGACAATTTGAAGGACTCTGCAATTTAAAAGTGGGCGCTATTTCCCAGGATTTTATCCTAATCCAATATATGGATAATGATAAATTATATTTACCCGTTGATCGCATTGAGATGATAGGCAAGTATATCGGGGTGGATGGCTATACTCCGATTCTTGATAAAATTGGATCTAAAGCCTGGATAAAATCAAAGGCCAAAGCAAAAGAAGAGGTTGAGAAAATGGCAGCTGATCTTTTAAATCT
>JAQICW010000451.1 GCA_027858355.1 Desulfobacula sp. | reverse complement strand
GTGGACACCATTTGGCAGCATATACTTTTAACATAATAATCTCTTTAATAATTAGCTTTGCTCAATTTTCCCATTGCCAGCCTCAACGGACTGGATATGGGTGATCACATCGTGAAACAGGGACAGGTCCTGGGCAATGAGAAGGCCTGGAAGGGTCTCTCCACTGGTCCTGTTTATTCTGTAGGCAGATACTGTTCCCACAACCTTGACTTCTTCTTCATCGTCTATATGCAGTACCGGTCCCCCGCTGACGCCGTTGATGGCAACACCATCAATCAGGTAGGCGTTTTTATGGTCCTGGCGGGCGGATATCATGCCGGAGAAAAAACAAGGAGTATCCGGTTCCAGTGTGGGAAATCCGATCCACCCGACCTGGGTCCCGACCCCGAGGACATATTCCTGGTCCAGCAAAGTCAGGGGCGAGGTGTGTGCAAACAGGTCCTGGGTTTTTGAAAAAAGAATGAGAGCAGAGTCTGATAATTCTCCCATGGTGATATGGCGCGCATTTGCTTTCAAGAGCAGGGATTTTGATCCGTCGTGGTTATAAATCCGGATGGGTTCCATCCATTTGTCAGCATGGTGAATCACATGTCCTGCCGTGGCAATGGCATACATGGATGTGGCTTCATTGTGAAAACACAAAAACCCCGTACCGTGACCCGTGGGGGTTTCGATTTTTACAATACAAGGTAAGGTCGAGTTAACTGCATCAGACCAGTGCATGTGAAGAACTCCTTTTTATTAAGGGTTTACTCAAAGCTGGGGGTATCACTTTTCCAAAGGACTATAACATATTTGAAATTAAACAACTATATTTTCCATGGCATTTTTCATTTTTCCAGGTCTTTTTGTTCTTGACAAAGGGAGCCTTCCACATGAAGATGGTTTAAATTTGTAGACAAAAACAGAGGTGTTTAGTGTTTAACTGGCTCACGCCAGGCAGGGTAACAGGTTAAATCATGAAAAGGTTTTTTTTAATTTTTCTGGGTCTGATTTTTTTAAGTTTTTTTTCACAGGCCTTTGCAAAAGACTGGTCTGAGATTGAAAAGCAAGCAAAGGGTCAAACTGTATATTTCAATGCCTGGGGCGGATCTCAAACCATTAATGAGTATATTCAATGGGCCGCAAGGCAGGTACAAAAAAAATACAATGTCCGAGTCATCCATGTAAAAGCAACTGATATCAGCGATGTGGTTTCCCGCATCCTTGTTGAAAAAGCAGCAGATAAAAAGACAAACGGCAGTGTGGATCTGATGTGGATCAATGGAGAAAATTTTAAGGCCATGAAGGAAAACAAGCTTTTATATGGACCTTTTTCTCAAAAACTGCCCTATTATCAGCTGGTGGACCTAGAGAATAAAAAAACATTGCTGTATGATTTTACCACACCCGTTGATAACATGGAGTCGCCCTGGGGAATGGCCCAGCTTGTATTTTCATATGATTCAAAACAGGTAAAAAAACATCCGAAAAACACGTTAGACCTTCTGGCGTTTGCCAGGGAAAATCCAGGAAGATTTACCTATCCTGCCATACCGGGTTTTCATGGTACGACATTTATTAAACAGGTGCTTCATGAGCTGATCCATGATCCAGAAGTGCTGAATCAACCTGTTATCCCATCTGATTTTGAAAAAAACACCCAGCCATTATGGGATTTTCTGGATGCTTTGCATCCTTTTTTGTGGCGAAAAGCAAAAGTGTTCCCCACAAGTGCTTCCCAGATGGTAAGCCTTTTAAATGACAATGAAATTTTTATTTCTTTCAGTTTTAATCCAAATTCGGTCTCCAATGCCATTAAAAATGGGGAGCTTCCTAATACTATAAGAACCTATATTCATACAAACGGCACCATTGGCAACGCTCATTTTGTGGGCATTCCCTTTAACTCATCAGCCAGGCAGGGAGCAATGGTGTTTGCCAATTTCCTTTTAAGCCCAGAGGCCCAGGCAAGAAAAGCAGACCCCACGATCTGGGGTGACCCAACCGTCCTTGATACCCAAAAACTTGTTGGAAGAGATAAGGCTTTGTTTGATGCCTTTCCAAAAGGGATTGCCACCCTGACACCCAAAGAACTGGGCCAGGTGTTGCCAGAGCCCCATGTGTCATGGGTTCAAGCTCTGGAAAAAAAATGGCTTGAAACCTATAGCAAATAACAGGAGATAATGACAAGAATGTCTGGGCAGGCAAAGAGCCGTATATTTCCTGTCGTTGTTATCAGTCTTTTTTGTGTCACCATTCTGGCCGGTCTTTTTGGAACAATTCTGCCCTCCTTAAATTACCTGCCCGTTATCGGGTATACCCGGATTTCATTATCAGCCTGGTTTGATTTTATTTATAACCCTGGAATTCAAACCTCTGATTTTGTGACGCTATTTTCAGGGCTAACAGCTTCTGTTGGTGTGGTCTGCCTTGCCTTTTTGTTTGTTTCCTTTTCCTATGGAAATGCATTATGGAAATTTTTTGAAAAAATCCTTTCCCCTGTTCTTTCCATTCCCCATGCTGCATTTGCTGTGGGCTTTGGTTTTTTAATTGCCCCTTCAGGTTGGCTGATAAGGATGGTTTCTCCCGCTTTGACGGGCTTTACTATCACGCCGGACTGGATTATTCTCAATGACCCTGCCGGCATCAGCCTTACCATTGCATTGGTGATTAAAGAGTTTCCTTTCTTAATTATGGTGACCATGGGCGCCCTGGGTCAGCTTGATATTAAAAAAACACTTCTGGTGGGAAGGGCGCTTGGATATTCAAAAGAACAGATCTGGCTGAAAATTTTAATTCCAAGATTATATCCTCACTTAAGGCTATCCATTTTTGCCGTTATTGCCTATTCTCTTTCCGTAGTGGACATGGCCATTATTTTAGGCCCAAGCTCTCCTTCTTCTCTTTCAGTACTCATTTTAAAATGGTTCAATGACCCGGATGTGAGCTTTAAGCTGCTTGCCGCAGCCGGGTCTCTATTCCTTTTTGTTCTTGTATTGTTAAGTATTTTATTTGTTTATCTTATGGAAAGAGCCGTCGTCGTTTTTTTAAGGCCCTGGATTACAAATGGAAAGAGACGCTCTTTTTTGTCACCACTTAAACCCATTATTTTTTTTATGGGATGCGGCACTCTGTTTTTCACGGCTGTTTCCTCTGTTATTCTTGTGATCTGGTCCTTGACATGGCAATGGAGATTCCCTGATTTTCTTCCAGCAACATGGACACTCACCTTCTGGGCGAAAGGGCTTATGTCATCTTTTGATCCGGTTATGACAACTCTTTTTACAGGCTTTGCAGCAGCTTTTATCGGACTTTTGCTTACCATCGGCTGCCTGGAGCATGAAGTGGCTGCAGGGAAAACCAAAACCCGAAACTATACTGGTTATCTCCATTATTTTTTATATCTTCCTTTGCTGGTTCCCCAGATCACATTTATGGCAGGTATTCAGTTTCTTTTGGTAATCATGAAGATGGACGGCTATTGGATTTCACTTATGGTTTCCCATCTGCTGTTTGTTCTGCCCTATGTGTTTATTGCCCTGAGTGCCACCTATCTGGCGTTTGATGAACGGGTGACGGACCAGGCAATGCTTTTGAAAAGATCTTATATAACCGTTTTGTTCAGGGTAAAATTACCCATGCTGATAAAGCCGATCCTGTTTTCTTTTGCCATCGGGTTTTCCGTGAGCGTGGCACAATATATACCCACGATGCTGGTGGGTGCCGGAAGATTTTCAACCATTACAACAGAGGTTGTCAGTATTGCCTCGGGCTCGGATCGAAGGGTCATTGCGGTTTATGCCCTTATTCAGCAGTGTTTGCCAATGATGATGTATGCTTTTGCCATTATTTTCCCGAAAATTTTGTATTACAATAGAAAAGGAATGCAGGTATAAGGAAATGAGTATGTCCCTTGAACTGAAAAACTTAAGCATATTAAAACAGGGATCAACCATCTTTGATCCCGTGAAGCTTGTGATTAAGCCAGGTGAGATTACCACCATTATGGGGCCAAGCGGGTGTGGAAAATCCACGCTTTTGTCTGCCGTATCAGGAAGCCTGGACACGGTTTTTACCCTCAAAGGGTCCATCCGCTTATATGGTCAAGATATGGCAGATCTTTCCATGGAAAAGCGGAATATCGGCATTCTTTTCCAGGATGATCTTCTTTTTCCCCACATGGATATCGCCGGCAACCTTGCCTTTGCCATTAAAGAGAAAACCTCCAGGGCCCAACGTAAAACAATAATTGATAATGCCCTTAAAACAGCCGGGCTTAAAGGGTTTGAAAAGCGTGATCCTTCAAGCCTTTCAGGAGGACAGAAAGCAAGAATAAGCCTGTTGAGAAGTCTTTTGGCCAAACCCTCTGCCCTGCTTTTGGATGAACCCTTTTCAAAGCTGGATCAAACGCTTAAAGCAAAAATCAGGCTCTTTGTTTTTTCCCAGATAAAAAAAATGAATATCCCGGCACTCTTAGTGACCCACGACCCCATGGATTGTCCTGAGGGCGGGGTGATATTAAATCTGAACAAAGAAAAAGGATAAAGCATGCTCGACCCCTGTGCCATAAAATTAGTGAATCCACCTTTGAAAGCCTGTGCCCTTATTCTTAAAAAAATGGATGTCAAACCTGACCAGGTCACAATCACAGGTTTTGGTATAGGTCTGCTTGCTTTTTTTAGCCTCTGGATGAACGGGTATATAATGGCATTATTTTTTATCATTTTGAATAGGATCATGGATGGACTGGATGGGGCCCTTGCAAGACTGACAGCACAAACAGATGCCGGCGGGTTCCTGGATATCTGCCTGGATTTTATTTTTTATTCTGCCGTGGTGGCAGGATTTGCCCTGGCAGATCCGCAAAACAATGCCCTTGCCGCAGTTATTTTGTTACTTGGTTTTGTGGGAACAGGAACCAGTTTTCTTGCCTTTGCCGTCATGGCCCGGAAACATGATTTGAAAAGCCCGGCTTATCCCCATAAGGCCCTGTATTATATCGGGGGACTTACGGAGGGAACAGAAACCATTCTTTTTTTTGTAATAATCTGTATATTTCCCGGCCATTTTTCTTTCTTTGCTTTTCTTTTTGCCTTTTTGTGCCTTATAACAACAATTACAAGGGTTTTGTCAGGATATGCAACTTTGAAAGAAGTTGCAAAAAACAAGGGAAAAATGGTATTTAAATAATAATAACCCTTAAAATACAGGCAATATAGAATGAAACCCCAGGAAATAGAAGAT
>JAQICW010000413.1 GCA_027858355.1 Desulfobacula sp. | reverse complement strand
CAAGATGAGTGGTGGAACTTTGAATTTCAATAATGAGCATGAGTTGATACGCTAACAAAGAAAAAAAATACCACGGAATGCAATTGGACAAATTACTATCAAAAGGCGCGGAATGTCAGATGCCGTTCAGGAAAGATTAGAAAGACTCGGCTTTAACACATTGAAACGAACAGATGCGTCTGTTAAGGAAATGGAGGAAGAGCTAAATGAATTTTCTTCACATTTGAATTCTTGCGAAGTGGCATTATTCTTTTTTGCTGGGCATGGGATGCAGATTAGTGGGAAAAATTACTTAACAGCTATTGATACCAATTTTGATAAAGAGATTGACGCTAAATATTCCTCGCTACCTTTAGATAAGGTAATAGAAACAATGGAAAACGGCACTAACCAGACTAATATCATTATGTTAGATGCTTGCCGGAATAACCCCTATGAGCGAAGATGGCGTGGTGTGGATTCAAGAGGCCTTGCACCAGTGTATGCTCCGAAAGGCATGATAATTGGTTACGCCACGTCTCCAGGTCAAGTTGCGTATGATGGCGCGGGTGAAAACGGATCTTACACAGATGCGTTCCTTAAACATGTTTCTACTCCAGATATTACGATTGAGGATCTATTTAAAAGAGTGAGAAACACTTTAAGCTCATCTACTCGAGGGCGCCAGATATCATGGGAGCATACTTCTCTGATGGGGGACTTTTATTTCAATTACTCTTTTGTCACAGAAGAATTGTTGCCAGAATACAGCGAAACTGCATTAGCAGATATGGGCTTTACGCCACATTCATCAGATATTGCACAAGAAATAATTACAGCTCTTAAAAGCTGTAATTGGTACGCTCAGAATCCAGCAATATCTAAAATTAATCAGGACAATTTAGACAAATTCACCAAAGATGAAATATTCGTTTTAGGTAGAAATATTTATCAAGCTGCATGTGGCACCGCTCAAAAAGCAGTGACGTACATGGAAAATTTGCAACGAAACCTTAATCGATTGAATGATGGTGTAAGTTTTCATTTGTTAAATGGGTTATTGTTTGAGGTCTATTTTGACTCAACCGGTAGCTTTAGGGTTAAAACAAAATCAAGTATGATTGATAATATATTTCAGCTTGAAGAAGCTGAAATATATCACGAATCTTTTAAGTTTATTCAGCAAGCACTAAAACCATATTTCAAGAATTTATTTTATTTACCTTCTTCGGCTAGAGGGATTAGTATTGATGTATCTTGTACAGATTTTGAAGAAGACAACAAAGCCATAGATGGAATCTTTTTTGAGGGAGATAATGTTCTATATGATGAAACTGGAACTGAATATTTTGATCCAGAAAAAGATGATTTTATACGGAAAACTTCAAAAGAAGAATTAAAAGAGAAATTGTCGGAAGCTCTGACTACCCCAAGCTTCCGTCTTAAAGTAAACTTTATAAACTTAGAAAATAAAAGCGAAAAGGTCTTGGCTCCATACAGAATGAATATCAAAAGATTAGCAAAATAATAGCCCAACAATGCTTTTGTAGAAGATTCCAAAAAGCTGCGCCTGTTCCTCGTACTAATTTGATTTGACTGAAATTATAGATAAATTTGATAGTGATTGATTTTAATTATCTAAAGAAATGATGGCTGTAAAACAACAAAAATGAACCGGATTTCACCGGTTATTTTTCGTGTTAGGGGAGATATTCAAATATGAAATTGAAATTTAAAATACTGAGCACAATGATTTTTGTTGTTTGTTTAACTCTGATTGGATACTCTGCTGCGTTTGGAAGATTACTGCCTTATAGCCCGATTATTGTAGGTTTTGAAAAGAAAACCTACAAAATGGCGACCGTTTATTACCATAAAGGGTACAATCTTCCACCTCTGGAGGAAATTGATACTTTCATTGAAAAAAATGAAAACATTCATGGTCTTAAATATAAAAGAAATGTTGATGTTATTCTTTGCGAGTCAGACCGGGAAAAGATAAGGATAACGGGGTCTTTAGCTCGCGCTCATTCATTTTTTATATTTGGACGAGTTGTAGTATCAAGAAGACTCCAAGATGAAGCCGTTGCTCATGAAAAACCATTTGGAATGTATCTTCAACATGAACTGTCACATTCGCTTACTCAACAGAACTTGTCTCTGCTTAGGACTTTCACTTTCCCCGCATGGCTTAATGAGGGCCTTGCGGTATACTCATCTGATCAATTTGGTAAAGCTGGATATTTTACCCGAAAAGAAGTTTCAGAGCATTTATCGCAGGAGATCTTTTATCATCCCAGTTGGTGGCCTTAGCCACTTCAGAAGGCACCAATTGAGTCTAAAGGTTTCAAATTAAGAAACAAATATCATTTCATATATTCAGAATATGGTTGCATTGTGGATGATTTGATTAAAACTTATGGACGAAACCGTTTCATAGGATATTATCATCAACTAATTAAAAATGATGAAAACAAAAAAGTTTTTCAAAATATATTTGGTATTTCATTCTCTGATTATTTAGAGGAACTCAAAAAGCGAATGACATCAAAGATCTCCTAACAAAGCAAATTAACTCGGATGCTAATTCCGCTGCGCTCCATTAGCACCGGTTATTTGCAATGTTGGACGAATGATGACTGCGTCATCAGGAAGAGAATTTTAATGGTTTACAAACATTTAAGTGTCTGGTTAAAAAGTACTGATTTTAAAGGCTTTGGGGACTTTTTTAGAAATCCCCATATATATAAGGTATAGGTCAACCAAATCATCGTCCAACAAAATAGGATTCTGCGGGTAAAATTTGATCGAGTTATTATTTTTTTGACTTCTTTTAACCGGAGATCCTAAACATTGGGCACGACGAAAGAGTTCACTAAACAAGGAGGAGACAATGGATTGGATCAAGGCAATTCCGAAGTGGTTGTTTGCTGCAAGCTTCACCGGGCTGATTGTTTTGCTCGTGGTACTGTATATCTCAGGAAAAGAGCTCCGGTATAAGGATGGCATCTCCTTTATAGATCCTAACTCGATCAACCGTTCGCAGAATCTATCACCTAGTCAAATCATTATTCAGGGACGAGTATCGGAAAATGGGACGGCTGACGGTGAGGATTTCAATTCTCGGCGAACACGAACTGGAGAATACGTTATCACTTATGCGAGAGAGTTTGCAGGTACACCAACTGTGGTTGCAACTGTGGCCGCCGCAGATCAGTATATAGGGCAGCGAGGTGATCATCCAGCAGATACCGTTATTAATGTAATGACAGATGCCACAAAGGCTACAATTTGGACCTACGGAATCAATTCTGACGGTAAAGCGATACCAAGCAATGTCGAAGTCTCATTTATTGCTATCGGCAAGCCGAGGTGATCTTGGCTGCCTATATAATCAAATTAATCATTGCCCAACAAGGCAATAAAGCGTGACGGCTTACAGTCGCAGCTTATTTAGGTTAAGCACAAAAAGGAGAACTAATGAAAATCATTGCTTTTATAGTGTCATTTATTTTTCTTTCATTAGGTGTCGCGCATCTGTTTATTGATAAATTTACTGTTGACACAATTGCCCTTGCTCTTCTTGTTTTAGCAACACTCCCATGGTTATTTCCGTATCTAAAATCTTTAGAACTACCAGGTGGTGTCAAGATTGAGCTTAAAGATGTTCGTGAACCCTTAGAGAAGCTCTCAAATGAATCCTCAAATGATGGCAAAAACAGTCCTTATGAAAATATTGATCCGAAGCTGGCATTAGTTGCTTTACGTATAGATATTGAAAAAATGATACGTTCATTTCAGTCAGAGTTAGGAGAGCTAAGTAATAAAAGCAGCTCTTTATCTATAAGAATTCAAGTATTACGCAACGAGGGTGTTCTGAGCCCATCTGTAGCAGAAGGGCTATTAGAAATAATTAAGCTTGGAAATGAAGCCGCTCATGGAGCGACCGTAGATATGGATGCGGCAGAATTTGTAATTTTCAAATCGGGCAATATTATTAATAAACTTGAGGAGCAATTAAAAAGTGTTTAACAAATAAATGCAGAGGGTGCAAAAATCCGCGCCCCTGATTTAAGATAGGCAATTACCATGGAATATGACAACATAGTTAAGGAGTTTATAGATTTTGTTAACCTGCAAGTCGGGGTATACATGAATTCGATATCAGGGTTTTCCGGCGCTAAGATGCTGATGGAAAGACAGACTGCAAGGGTCTTAAGAGCACAATCTCAGAAAAAGAATGCAAGAGGCGATCAGGTTGTCACCCACCAGAGCTTCGAAGACCCCCAAAGCCCAGATGTGATTCATTCAAGAATAGTCACAGCGGGAAAGTTCATTGAAGAAAACGCTCCAGCAGGCATCAATCAACGGCAGCTGTCATATTCTGTCATCGTATTTATTTACGCATATTGGGAAGCAGGGATACGGCCTAGGCTCGCAAAGGCTGCCAGAAAAGATGAAAAAAATATTACGAGTGACATCATTGGTGATCTTCGGTGTATTCGTAACTCGATACTTCATACCAAGGGAGTTTTCACACCCGAGTGGCACAGAAAGCTTGTGGTCCTAAAGGATTGTTTCGCTGTAAATATGCAAATTGAAATAAGCTATGAGTTAATGCATCAAATTTTTGTAAAGATAAAGCAGGGGTGTGCCAAACTAATCTTTGAATGGCTTGGTGTTGATCCTGAAGGTCGGTTTGATATTGATCAACTCAAAGGGATCGCCATTCAAAAGGGGCGAAAAATGCCTAACAATTAAGGCGGATTTGGGGTCGAACCAAGCAAATCTTTGCAACTCACTGTTAATAATTTCAAAACTATAAAAAACTGCTCTTAGCGACCTCATTTTGACCTGTCCCTCGCATTAATTCGACTTGGTTGAAATGATTAATAAATTTGATAGTGACCAATTTCGATAATCTAAAAAAATGACCTTTCAACAAACGAAAATGAACCGGATTTCACCGGTTATTTTCATGTTCTATTTTAAAGAGGTATCAGCCAATTGAAAGAACAAAATGATATCGTTCAAAATTTGATTTCGACACTCCATCGAATATCTTCAGAGGAAGATTCTGTTCGAAAACATATCAATACGACAAGATATCAAACTGATTTATTACAAGATTTGGATATTTGGAATCAAATATGTAGTTCTCTGGATACTACTGGAGACACTACCCTTTCAATTGAAGAATACTTAACATCAGATTACCCCGAAAGCTCAGGCCTCAAATACATTTACACGTATGGGCTATTGCAGTCACTTTTTATCCAGCAAGACGCAGTGAAACATTTATCTGAGGCATTTGAGGTCGATTTTAAAATAAATGATCAACTTAGAAGCGTTCGGGCTATTAGAAATGCTTCAATTGGACATCCAACAAAAAACAAAGTTCGTGGCACTGTTTTTTACAATTATATTTCAAGAATAACACTATCAAAATATGGATTTACTCTCCTAAGATCCTCAAAAGGAGAAAGGGATGAATTTGTTGATGTTGATCTGCTTTCTATTTTAATGACACAATTAGGAGAGATCGAAAAAAGTTACAAATCAATATCAACCAAATTAATTGAGGCAGATCAGATGCATCGAGAAAAATATAAAGACAAGCTTATCGTAGATATTTTCCATTCTTCATTAGGTTATCAATTTTCAAAAGTGGCTGAAGGGATTTATTCTACGTCAACAGCTCACCATCGTCATTTTGGCTTAAATATGTTGAACTCAATCCAAAAAACTTATTCTGAGTTTGAAAAGGCACTAAAAGAAAGAAACGAACTAAATGAATATACAGAATACGATTTAGAGCAATATAAGCATGCTCTCAAAATTTTAAAATTCTTTCTAACTGAAGAAAGCGAAAACTTAACCGAAAGAGATGCAAGAATATACCTTTTTTATATTCGCGAAAAGCATACCCATTTTGTTGAAATTGCAAAAGAAATCGATGAAGAATACAGTAAAAAAGTATAATACATATGCAGTGGGGCATTAATATTCCAATCGGAGAATGTAGCATTGTTCAAACATCATGACATAGATAAATATAGTTTTAATGAGATACCTATCGATCAGGATTGTTTGCTCATGAGCGAAATCTACATGGAAGAGTTTGAAGGCGCCCTCGTTAAGATGCTGGAAAGCCGCAAGGGGAGCCCATATGAAGTTGGCTACGTTAGCTACGTCGCTGTTAGAAAAATAAACGAAAGTTCAATTGATTTATCTTGGTATCCGAATACTCATACTCGATTTCATGAAGTATCAATTAGCATACCCAAAGATAAGATTAAAGCGTGTGTAGGCTGTTGGCAATACGATATAAAGCCTTACATTTTTACCGAGCACGAATGGATAGAACATCTTCATACTCGAGAATACTCAGTTTTTGCACTAATCGATGCAATCGGCGTAAAAAATGCCATTCGTGATAATCTTTTGACCAAAGAAAAATTAGTGACACTGCGTGACAGCCTGGATTCCTTATCTGCAAAATATAAAAGTATATCTTTTATCTCCTTTGCTGACAGTCTCATTTTAAAAAGTAACTGGTCGGTTGGGTACTTCCACAAAGGAATTAAGTGCTCTTATGAGCCAGAGTCATTTCTAAAAATAATCAAAGATATCCGAAAAATATATCGTGATGTACTTGGCTTAGAAATTTACGCTGTATTAACTCAGGGTAGCAACGAATATTACGAGGAGCCCCTGCTTCATATATCCGAAGCGCAAAATCATATATGTTTAAATAGCCTTGGTGTTCCTTTCGCCGAACTATTGGCAATTGAAAGCTCTGCAAAAGCCGCTATAAAACTCAAAGTACACCCACCCGCTGAAATCTATATGGATGAACAGTATTATCATTCCTTAAATTTTGAATTTGGCTTTAAAAAAAACACAAAGCCCAAGAATACGTATAAAGCAATTATGAAATTTGAAAGGCCTTGTTACTTCTATTCTTCTTGTTACTTCTATTCTTCTTGTGACGAGTTGTTAAGTAACCTAAGGAAATAAATGCAAGAAATAGTAGACATAATTGAAAAGTACAAGGCTTTTAATCTTGGCAAACAGCTTTCAAGCAAAGAAAGCTTAAAAAAGTTTTCAACAATGTTTTATGGAGATGTTGCTGAAATTTATGATGTAGTTACAAGAATCAAAAATGTTGAGCGAAATCCTACAGGATTTTCATTAAATGATGCTGCGATCTTGGGGCTCCTCGTTAGAATATGGAAACTTCTCAAGGAAGTGGTCTCTTATTATAAAGCTGACAATGGGCAAATAATATCTCATTTGGACAGACAAATTATAGAGTCTGCAATAACCGCAAGCTATCTGCTAATAAAGGAAGATGAGCACGTGATAGAGGATTATAGGAAATGCTCATATAAAAGTAGGATTAAGATCTTGGAGGATGCAAAAGATAATGAATTTTACTCAACACCAGCTGGGGTCAGATTATTAAAATCAATCCAAGAAAAAATGGATGCTGAAGGATTTGACTTAAATTCATTTGAAGTTCAAAAAAATCGAAACTGGAGGCTTGAGGGCAAACCTTTTCGACAAATTTTTGAGCACCTCGAACCAGATGAATTTTATAAATTGATGTATGGTATTCCCTCTGAATCAATTCATGGTTCTTGGAATGAATCTTTAGATTTTGATCTAATAAGAAATGAGGATGGAACATATTCTACATACCCTTTTTATCAATCTGTAGATATAAGATATGTCACTCCTATACTAAGACTAACTCATGATCCCTATTTGTTGTGGCTTGAACGAATTAACGCTCAAGACGAATATATTGAAAAAATATTCAAATGGATAGAACGAATAAACAAACGTTTATTCATTGCATTCGAAGAAACTTATGACCTGAGCTAATGGTGCAACATTAGCCGATGCAAAAAGTTGAGAGTTTTATCAAGAAATTACGGAGCCACAATATTTTATTCCAACAATCCAAATGAAGGCGGATAAACCGCTTATTTGGGGTGTTTCAAAATCCAATTATTGCCTGTATATTTCAACTTGACTTTGATACTAATAGTGATATCATATCTACATGAAAAGCATACCTGAAAAATTAAAGCTATTTAAAGATAATCCTAAGGATGTAAAATTTTCAGAATTATGCAAAATTTGTGATTTCTACTTTGGAGATGCTCGTCAATCAGGCTCAAGTCACCGAATATACAAAACGCCATGGAGAGGTGACCCTCGTGTAAACATTCAGAACTCTAAAGGGAAAGCGAAAGCCTATCAAGTAAGGCAGGTGCTTAAAGCTATTGAAAGGTTGGAGGTAGAAAATGGCAATAAAAAATGATCACTATACATATCGAGTAACCTGGTCAGCAGATGACGATGAATATGTAGGGTTATGTGTAGAATTTCCTAGTTTAAGTTGGTTATCAGACACACCAGAAGATGCTTTAAAAGGCATTAGAAATGTTGTGGCCGATGTAATAAAGGATATGCGAGATAACAAAGAAAAAGTACCCGAACCCATTGCTATCAAAAATTATAGCGGGAAATTTATGGTTCGAGTTCCTCCTGAAATTCATCGTGCTCTCGCCATTAAAGCAGCAGAAGCTGGTGTAAGTCTCAATCGTCTCGCTAGTTCTAAACTAAGTTACTAAAAAAAAATACAACCAATCATTCCAGCGGACAGATAGGGGCGAGTCTCTAGTTCCCTCCCTGTCGGTCGGCTGCCCCTGAACTCTACCGTTAATATGGAGTAAAAATGAATTCGAAAAACGAAACAGCTTATTGTGGTATATATTGTCAAGATTGTATGCATTTCAAAAACAAATACAGCGTTTATGCCCAAAAACTATTTGATGAACTCAAAGAACTTGAGTTTGATAAATATGCGGAAATAAACAGTGGATTTAGAGCAAATTTCAAAGACTACAGTATATTTTCAGACATATTGAAGTCTCTCGCTGATATAAAATGTAATAATTCATGCCGTGTTGGGGGTGGTTGCTCAGGCAATCCGTGTAAAATAATGGAATGTTGTGTTTCCAGAGGTTATGAAGGTTGTTGGGAATGTACTGAACTTGAGGAGTGCAATAAATTTAAGATTTTAGAAACGCTTTGTGGAGAAATGCCGAAAAATAATGTGAGAAAAATAAAGGAACATGGTATTCAAAATTGGGTCAATTTAAGAGATAAATTTTATATTTGGCAAAAGAGTAATAAATATAACGACTGATTTATATAACTTTTACATGAAGCCGTCGGCTACCGCCACTGCTTATGCTTAAATGAAATCAAATAATCGTATAAGGGTGAATTTTGAGAAAATGTACTGGAAATAATACTCAGGAATGGGAGGCTGATGCAATTTTTGATGTGAAATGCAAAAAATGCGGAGAATTGGTTGAATTCTTTAAAGATGAAATCACAAGAAACTGTTCTCATTGCAAACAAACTGTTCACAATGACCGAAAAGATTATGGATGTGGGCAATGGTGTTCATCGTCATCTTCACATATGAGAAATTTTTGCCCCAAATTTAAAAGGTCAAAAGACCGATTTCACGGACACAATTTTGCATAACCATGCCTTTCTCTCGGATGGCAAAACCGCGGCACTCCATAGCCATCAGTGAAGGCTAACGTTCGGTTAATCAAATAGGAGCACAATAATGTCATTAAAAATCATCGGATATAGTAGGTTCGATTCTTATGAAGAATGCTATGAGTATTTTGAAAACTCATGCTATATCGCTGACACCCCCAAATCGGCTGAAAATTTGATGAAAAACAGTTTTTCCCGTGTTGCTAATTATCGAATTGATCCTGTTACAATTGAACAAATCATGGATGACTTTGGGTGTTCTTGTGGTGACTATGCAATGGAAAAAGAAGCTTTCGACAAATTCACAGCGGTAGCTGAAAAAGACAATATTCGTTTTATAGCAAAGGAAGAAGATACTGATATCCCACTGATTATCGTCAAAGTGGAAGGGGTTAATCTCTCAGATGATTAAAGGCATTAAACGGGAAAAATTGCCGAACCAATAAATACACTTGACCGCAAGAACGCATGCGGCCCTAAGGGGTGAAGTCCCTGGGCGGCAAGTGATTAGGGTCGTTAACATCATAAGGCTATTTGAATAAAATAAAAGATGAATCTTATGCCTGTTGAAGGGTTACAAAGCTTTTAGATTCTTATCTCTGATTTTCGTGTTATTTTGGCAAGAGAATCAGAAAACTCTTTGGTTCTGGCTTGTCCAGGTTAGGGGGTAACCCTTTCGTGCTGATGAACCGGCAGCGCCGGCACAATCCAGGCAGGCAGATTCCCGGATTTTAAATGGGTATTCAAATAGGCAATGCCATCGGCCAATTCTGTCATACAATCCAGTTCCCTGGCCTGATCCATTTTTTTTTGATCCCGATCCACAAGCACGACCTGAAATGCTTTATCTTGTTTTAACAAATATTTTACGGCTCGCAGCCCAAACCGGCCACCACCAATTATCCATACTGTTTCTATGGGGGAGTATGTGATTATTCGACAATGAATGTCAACAAATACGATGAGTTGAAAAAGACATATAGGCGGTGAAACCGGTGTGACTGATTATTTTAAAGGAGGAGAATTATTATGAAATTAACCGAATGGGAAGTATATGAAATTCAAAAGATGCTGGAAGGCGCAGGTCATATAAGAATTCAGCTGGTGTAAAAAGTCATGACCCAACAGACCAAACAAATCCCTGTTTCTTCAATTATCCTTGATGAAGATATTTATCCGCGAAAGGGAATTGATCACAGGCGTGTGGGTATATTTTCCGAAAACCTCAGGGATGGCTTTACATTTGATCCCATTGAAGTTGAGCCCTGCCCTGACAAGCCCGGTTATTATCGCCTGCTGGATGGGGCTCACAGATGGAGCGCTTATAAATCAACGGGGGTGGAAGAGGTAGAAGTCATCATAAAGGATCTGGATGGAAATGATCCCCTGCTGTATGCTGCAACAAAAGCCATTGGGCCTAAACAATTAACGGAAGATGAGGCAAAGGACACTGCCCGGCGGGCATATTTGGGAAACTCAAATCTCAGCTCTGCAGATATCGGAAAGGCCATTGGCCGGGCAAGGCAGACAGTGGACGCCTACATAGCCGATCTTCGTGCTGCAACCCAGATGGGCAGAGACATTAAGATATTTCGCATGAACTGCCTTGGCATTCCCCAGGACAGGATTGCAAAGAGATTGGGGTTAGATCAAAAAACAATTCATTACCATTTAGGGAAAATGCCAGTATTGGCAAATTCCCTAAATGGCGATTTGTCCCTGGGTTTCACCGTTACCCAGGTGGCGGAAAAGCACGGCTGGACAGATCCAATGGTCTGGTCTCTGACCCTGGAAGGCAAAAATGATAATGACAGATTTAAAGAACTTGGCTGGGGACGCAGAACCTGGGACAAATGGGAATTCAATGATTGTGACAAAAGATTCGGGGATGACTGGCCCGGACGTATCCCGGCCCAGTTGATCGCTCATATCCTTTGTTATTTCTCAAAGCCCAATGACCTGATCCTTGATCCCATGGCCGGAGGCGGGGTGACTCCGGATACCTGCCTTGCCATGGGCCGCAGGTGCTGGGCCTTTGATATGATGGACCGGCCGGAAACCCGTCCTGAGATCGAACCCTTCCATTGGGATATTTCATCTGATCAAGGGCTTTTATGGCCTGTCAGCGCAAAGGAAAAACCCGACCTGATCATCTTTGATCCGCCCTACTTTGATAAAAAAGCTGGTGATTATGATAAAAAAAGCATTTCCGGGTTGTCCAAAAAAGCATATCTTGAATTTCTTGAGGGCTTTTTTGTTTTGCTGAAACAAAATGTCAAAAAGAAGACACGACTTGCTTTTATAAATGCAGACTGGCGGGATTTTCAGAATACGGCAGCAACTGAAGAAAAATATAAAGGCGGCATCCTTATAGACGACTACCTGGATATCCTGAAAAGTACGGGATGGTATCATACCCATATCATCCAGGCCCCCATGTCGTCCCAGCGCTTCAGTGCAGGCGTTGTTTCTGCAATGCAGAGAAAAGACATACTGGGTGTTATCAGCCGGTATGTGATCGTCCTGAATCAACATGGATCGGAATAATACAAATCCAAACAAATAGTTTGCGTGTTCCTGGCTAAAGGATTTTAAAAACTTTTCAACAAACCAAATGCCTCTGTCAAGCCGGTGATTTAGGTTGGAAAACCTTAGTACCAGATCGAGGCCTCTAAAGTTATCTGTCTCTTTCCATTTTTACAGTAAGCAGTATATCTAAAGGTATCTGCTGTTAATTTTCATCCTGATCTTGACAATCTGTATCCCAAGAGATACATTAAAGCCATGAAGTACGAAATTGAGAGCACAAACCAATACGATAAGTGGTTCACAAAACAGAAAGACTCTTTGGTCAAAATAAGAGTATTGGCCAGACTCAGCCGGGTTGAAAACGGCAATTTCGGAGATTTTAAGCTGCTTAGCCCCAGCCTGTTTGAGTTGCGCTTTTTTTTCAGTGCCGGCTTGCGGATTTATTACACCATCAAAAATGACAGAGTTGTCATTCTGCTGGTGGGTGGAAACAAATCGACCCAAGAGAAAGACATTGCCAAGGCCACTGAGTTTTTGGCGGAACTGGAGGATTAAATCATGGCACTTAAAACCGAATCCTTTGACATAGCCGAACACCTAAACAGCCCTGAAAATATTCGCGACTTTCTGCAAGAGGTGGCGGCTACCGGCGATGAGTCGGACTTTATTCACGCCCTGAGCACTGCGGCCAGGGCAATGGGCATGACCGAGGTGGCCAAAAAAGCAGGCGTCACCCGAGCCAGCCTTTACAAGTCTCTGGCAGAAGACGGTAGCCCGAAGTTTATTACCATTAGCAAGGTGACCAAGGCCCTTGGCTGTAAACTGGCTGTTGTTTAACGGGTTTTCAAATTCATATTTTCAAGGGTAGTACTGCTGTTCCAACCAGTCATTAAACACGGGTTGCGGGGAAAACCCCGCAACCGGTTAATTCATTGTTCATTACTGGCTTGTCAAAGCTTGGGAAATGGGTTTGACTCCGATTGTCTACATTTTTGATTTGGTAGATATGGAACGTTTAATTGAATGTAAGTTAGAAGGCATTAACGAAAGTAATTTAATTGATTTACTTTGGGAAAATACCGGCCCGGAATTCTTTTACCAACAATAGAAAGGACCGTTGTGAACTTAGCCGAAGAAAAAATTAAAAAAATCACATCATATTTTCAGAGTATTTCGAAGATATCCTTATCTGATTTGTCTGTAATTGATAAAATATTTTATTCGTCTACAGTAAAGAAAAACGAATTTTTTATAAAAGCTGGAGAAAATCCTGATAAGTTTGGTTTAATTATTTCTGGAGTATTTCGATACTTTTATATCGATAATGATGGAAAGGAATATACAAAGTATTTTGCCCTGGAAGATGATTTGCTCATTTCCTATTCGGCTATTCTTTTAGGAGAGGTATCAAGGTTTTATATTGAGGCCCTTGAAAACTCGGAAATTCTTATCTCAAGTTTCAAAACATTTAATGAGTTGACTGAAAATAACTTAAGCTGGAATAAAATTGCCAGAAAATTAACAGAACAACAATACATCAAAAAAGAAATAAGAGAATATCAATTCTTATTTGATGATGCGGAAACAAGATACTTACAGTTTTTAAAAGAAAACCCTGACTTAATTGAAAGGGTGAAACACTATCATATTGCCTCTTATCTGGGGATCACACCGGTAGCTTTAAGCAGAATTAGGAAAAAACTAAATCTCTTAACCTAGGTTAATGATTTCTCTTCATGTCTGTTTTATTATCATAAAAAAAATAGAGGAGGGAATCATTATGACGACCAAACTAAAACTCAAAGATAATACTATTCTTATTACCGGAGGAGGTTCGGGCATAGGTCTGGAACTGACCAAAACCTTATCAAAGAGGGGAAATACAATAATCATCTGCGGTAGATCAGAAAGTAAATTGCAGATGGTACGGCATAATTTTCCCCAGGTTCATACATTTCAATGTGATATCTCAGATCAAAAGCAACGTGAAGAATTATTTTCTAAGGTAACTAATGAGCATCCTCAATTAAACATTCTGATCAACAATGCGGTTATTGTTAATTACCTCAAGATCCAGGATAAAAACTATTCAGTTGCATTAGTGGACCAGGAAATTCAGACCAATTTTATTGGTCCGGTCGGGCTTATAAAACTATTTCTACGCCATTTAAGCCGTCAAAAAAACAGCGCCATCATAAACATGACCACCGGGCTAATCTACGCCCCACATGCGGACATGCCAGGGTATTGTGCATCAAAAGCAGCTTTGCATTCTTATACACAATCCCTGCGGCTTCAATTAACAGGTAATCCGATTAAAATACTCGAAGTAATGATGACAGCGGTTGATACCCATTTTCATGATGGAGGACATGTTCCAGATATTGCAATTACCACAGAAAAAGCAGTGACTATAATGCTTAATGGGATGCGAAAATCAAAAAATGAAATAAAAATCGGGAAAGTCAAACTACTGAGCCTACTGTGTCGGATAGCACCTGATTTTTCATTGAAAAAAGTAAATAAATTGTAAGAAATGGGGTCACCTTGATTATTGTTCTGTAAATTACAATAATCCAAATAAACCGGGCAAGCCGGTTATTTGGTGTGTTCATAAACAGTGATAAATGAGGGAGAAATTTTAAGTGTTTCTTCTTAGATCTTTTGCTATTTGGTTGGCGCAGACCGAGTTCGGTCAAAAATCCCTGACCAGACCGGACAGGCTATTTATCTTGAAGCAGCAACATAGCGCGCGTGTATACGTATGCTTATTTCTACTGGCGACGAGTTTTTTGATAAGTTTGCCGACTTTGGCTTTCTTGAGCTATCTGTCGGTGAAATTGACGAATCCTATGATAATCGCAGTTGGCGGCCCTGTTGTTTTATTATCGGTGCACATCATGTTTGGAGTGGGCGTTTATCTGGCTGGGAAGAACTACGCTTTTGATGTTAAACTAAAATACTAAAATAGGGTCGGACCAAGCAAATTCTTGCAACTCACTGTTAATAAACGGAAAAATTATTCAAAATCCTCAAAAACAGCCCTTAGCGGCCTCATTTTGATACCAAAATGAGCCCTCTAAGGGGAATTCGACCGAAATCATATTAAAAAAAATCCAACAATCCAAATGAAGGCGCTGTGACAAGAAGTCACTTTTAATAATGTTGGGCTTGACCCAACCTGCTGTATTACCAGCAGTTTTCTATTCCGGCATGCATTACCAGTAATGGTTTTGTGTGAAGCCCGGATGACAATGAAGCCCTTGGCCTTCCGGCCTGGAGAGAGAATCGTGAGAGGACCTCAACTCTGGGAGTATCAACCTGGATGGGAGCTAAGAACGGTGGTATGCGTAACATATGTGAACTGTTAATAAACGTCGTTATTTGAGACAGGCCAAAGATGCTGACAGGCCTGAGCCAAAATGGCAAGAGGTATGGTTGGAGTGTTCGTTTTTCACTTCACGTAATCTATGATCCCTCCGGCGGACAGACAGACGCTAACCCATTGGGTGTTAAAAGAGGAACTTGGTAAGCCCGTATTCTTCCTCCGTCAGGAGGACAGTCGGTCGCAAGGTTGGCCTATGGGGGTGCGGGTAGAGGAAAGCTGGAGAAAGCGAATGCTGATCGGTAATAGATCAGATACGGGTTCTAAATTTGCCCGACCACAACCTGAAGGTCACACGCGAAAGTGTGCAGACTTCCGGCATGGTGTTGGATCACGTGAAACGATTTGAAATGGAATAACCGTATTGGTGTGGATAGATGATATCATTTTATGATGTTGACGGCCGTATGGGCTTGAAGAATGTATGGGACCTCCTTGATTGGGGCAAACACAGACAGATAGTATCCCGTATACAGACGCGTATCGTGAAGGCAGTTAAGAACGGATTAAAAGAAATGGCACGTGGCCTTCAGCGGCTGCTGTCAAACTCGCTTTCGGCTAAGCTTATTGCCATCAAGCGGGTGATATCCAATAGTGGAAAACGAACCCCGGGTGTGGACAATATATTGATCGATACCCCCCGAAAGCGATGGGAAACGCTTAAGAATCTTAATCTTTCCGAATATAAGGCAAAACCGTTAAAGCGCATTTACATCCCGAAAAAGAATGGTAAGAAACGACCATTAGGCATACCGGCCATGCATGACCGGGTAGAACAGGCCCTTGATTTACTGGGGCTTGATCCGGTATCTGAATCCACGGCGGATCATCATTCCTATGGATTCAGGAAAGTACGCTCGGCCCAGGATGCCATGGGTGCTATTTATAATGCGTTGAGACGGAAAGGTAGTGCTGACTGGATTTTGGAAGCAGACATCAAAGGCTGTTTTGATCATATTGACCATAAATGGCTGGATGAGAACATCCCCATGAATAAGAAGAAATTACAACAGTGGCTCAAGTGTGGTTACCTTGAGAAGCGTACATTTAATCCAACCAATGAAGGTACTCCCCAGGGCGGCTTATGTAAAGTAAACCATTATGTAAAGTAATCGAAAAAAAGCCTGTAAATTCAAAGTTTCTGTTCGATTTACTTTACATAATATCCAAGGCTATTATAAATCTGAAAGTCTGAAAATTAACTTTTTTTCGATTTTTCAGAATCATATAGCCAGATATTTACAAAAAATACATTTTTTTTAGGTTTTCAGTTCGGGGTATTATGTAAAGTAATTTTAAAAAAAGTCATGGAATTATAGGCGCTTAAGCATAGTGCTTTACATAATTACTTTCTTTACATAAGGCGGGATAATTTCACCGACGCTTGCCAATATGGCACTCGACGGTATTCAGAACCTCCTTGCAGATAACTTCAGGAAAACTGACAAGATTCATTTTGTCAGGTACGCGGATGATTTCATTATAACGGGCCGTTCCCCGGAACTGCTTGAACATTGTGTCAAACCTTTGATTGAAGGGTTTCTTAAAATCAGGGACCTTGAACTGTCAGAAGAGAAAACCATGATCACACGTATTGATGATGGCTTTGACTTTCTTGGCTTTAATGTCAGGAAATACAACGGAAAACTTCTGATAAAACCGTCTAAATCCAGCATCAAAAGTATTAAAGCAAAAGTCAGAGACTATCTGAATGCCAACAAAACCAGGCGAACCAACGTCGTTATTGCCAAGCTAAATACCATTATACGCGGTTGGGCAAACTATTACAGACATGTGGTCAGCCGGAAGGTATTCGGGGATCTTGACCATGCATTTTGGCAAATGACATGGAAATGGGCCAGGAGAAGGCATCCAAAGAAATACAAAGGATGGGTCAAAGACAAATATTATCGAAGGATCAAAGGTCGAGACTGGCGATTCATGGAAAAAGGTAATCCTGAACCCCTGATTTTAATAGGCCCTACCCGGCTCATCAGACATACAAAGATTAGAGCAAATGTTAACCCATACGATCCTGTATGGGCAGACTATCTCAAAGCTCGTTGGAAACGAAAACAACTGTCGGGTGTGGCAACACGCCTTATCAAGGCTTGAGCCCTGTGAGGTGAAAGTCTCACGCGGGGTTCTGAGGGGGCTTGGGGCTGGCAACAGCCCCCGGCTACCCGGCGATAAACCGCTTATTTGGGGTGTTAGCAGAGTATAAAAAGTAAATTGAATACAATTAAAGACATTTGATTATCCGGGAAACAACAGGTCTATTAATTTGCTCTTTTCTTCCTATTAATCTTACAAACAAATGGAGGTCGAATATGTGGATTGATCATCAACTAAAAGATAGAAGAGTAATTCTATCGACACTATGGATTTTTGTTACATTGAACTACCTTTACTGTGATGTTTTAGGATTTATGGATTCAGAAATCCTAAAACAGTTTTTAACAGGTACTGTGGAAGGCCTTGTAATAGATAAAAACTTTTTATTTGGTGGTGCCATATTGATGGAGATCCCAATTGCTATGGTTCTACTATCCCGAATACTGAAATTCAAAATCAACAAATGGGTCAATGTAAATGCAGCTCTTATTAAAACAGCAGCTATGATTTCATCTTTATTTGTTGGTTCTCCGGCTG
The DNA here is from genome assembly GCA_027858355.1 of Desulfobacula sp. Next base: position 1,285 of record JAQICW010000413.1, on the reverse strand, counting down.
GATATTACCTGTTTTTTGCAGTCATTGAAATTTCAACTACAACATTTATTATCTGGTATGCGTTGACGTGGGTAGATGCCGAATGATGAGTTGCTAACAAATTTATCAACCGGACTGCATATCGCCGCTGTAGATCTAAGGTTAAGTGGCCTAGACAAAATCATCAAAAATTAAAATCCGGCGTAGCAGCCGGTTATAATGGCGTTGTACGAAGCCCTTCGGGCAGGTGAACGAGGGAAAAAGTTACTTTACACCAAGGTAAATATCGTGCCAAGCTCACCCGATAAATCGAGTTCGACCAACAAATAAGTTGTAGCTGGCATTGTGGATATTTTTTTTGCTGTATGGAAGCAGCTTAACTGGTAACATTAAGAAATTTGAATCTAAAAAAAAATTTTGACGAAATATATAAAAATAGACTATATTGTTAAAAGGATTGGGTGTGCTATTCAAGATCTAAGGACTTCATTCCTGCTTTTGCTCCATAGCGTTTAATGTATTCAACAGATGCTAAAAATTGAGGGGAAAATGACTCAAAGAAAATTATTATCCTTTGAAACAATACCAGATAAGCTGATTGCAAACATTGAAAATCGAGATGTAGCTCTTTGGGTGAGAGGGCTTCCAGAGACTGATGATCAGGTTGATAGAGAACGGATTTTCTCCTTTATGAATTTGCCGTGGAAGATGGTTATCTCAGAAATTTCTGATTCTTGGTTGATTGACAATTTGGAAGACCCATCAGCAAATGATGAGCAAATGGTACGCAAAAGGGGTTTTATCCAGGTTGTTGACTCTGATCCTTCTCGAATTCTGCTACCCCCAAGATGCCTTCCATTTTATTTATTGAATGGTCGAAAGCTGAATAAAACAGAAGGTTTCGAAGATCAGTTGAGACAACTAACAATGCTCGAAACTCTTCGCCGTTCAGATATTAAAGAGCTTATCGTAATATCAGAGACTCAGAACCCCATTCCAAGCAGATTAAAAGATATAATATCTTCTGGTTTTAAAACATCTATAATATTTATTTCAAACAATCCATCATTGGAAAAAATTCTTGATGATTGGATTTCAGAATACCCAACAATCGCAAGTCTTATAGAGCAAACCCCATTACAGAATATTAACGATATACTTGATCGTTTTTACATTACTTATCCAGAGGATAAGATAATTATACGTGTAAAAAATCGGGAAGGAGATTTTGAGAGAGTTGACATCTCATTGGCTGATGATCCTGAGAGACCAATACTTGAAAGTTATTCTATCTTGTTAAACAAAG
>JAQICW010000395.1 GCA_027858355.1 Desulfobacula sp. | reverse complement strand
TTGGTTCATCTACAAGGCGCATCAAATGTTTAATACTATACGTATTAGGCCTTTGGTGCAACACAGTAGATGGAGCAAAAGACAAGCTATTTCGTTCAAGTTATAAAATTTGCGGTCCTTATGTTATATTTTAATTATTTTTCAAAAAAAAGGACTTTCCATGAATTCAAACCAAATCCATATGTATTGCCCCTTTTGTAACATGGACCAGTCATATCTGATTGCCGAACAAGGCAGCGTATATGCCATACATGATACATCGCCAGTTAGTGAAGGCCACTTGCTTATTGTTCCTCAACGCCATTGTGAAACCTATTTTGACCTTACCCGGGAAGAACTCAGGGATGCCCATGCATTGATTACACAATTGAGACAGAAGATTCTAAAAACAGATCCATTGGTACTAGGCTTTAATATAGGTGTAAATTGCGGTGAAACAGCAGGCCAGACAATTTTTCACACCCATATTCACTTAATTTCCAGAAGGAAAGATGACACCCCTAATCCCAGGGGTGGCGTTAGGGGGGTTATCCCTGATAAAATGGATTATTAAACGATTACTTTTCAAACGTATTTCTATGAATTGTTGAAATTTAACAAATAGTAATAAATTTGTTTAGTGAAACATTAACCATTCAAGGTATTCAAAAATACACCCGGCTAAATAGAACGGAAGATTCAATAATATAAAATCTTTCCCGTTTAAGGTTTTAATTTGATTAATTTCTAACTGACCGGAATATATTCTCACTGCATAATTGTGTGGGGCGCGGTCGATAAACTGATGTAATGAACGAAGCCTGCCAGTTGCACCGGCTTTGACTTCGACTGGTATTATCATGTTTTTGAATTGTATGAGAAAGTCAATTTCAGCGCTGGACTGGTTTTTTTCCCTGCTCCAGAAATTAAGTTTATACAGCGGAGATGTAGCACAAGTTAAAAGTTCCTGGCCTACAATATGTTCCGCTATTTTACCCTGGTAAACAGAATCAATATTTTTTGTACCAAACAGCTCTTTTTGAAATCCGGCAAAATAATTGAGCATACCTGTATCGAGAACCTGAAGTCTCGGAGATTTTTTGATGTTTGGCAATAATGGAGGATCAACAGAGGATGAAGGATATAAAAGATAAATCAACATGGCTTTTTCTAACACTTTTAATGCTTCACCCATTTCCCTTGACTTATAATTGGAATTTCCGAATCCCTGAAATTTTATTCTACTTCCGGCTTCATAAAATGCAGTTGAGATGGCATGCCTTATGACTTGAGCCATTGAATGATTTCGTGCATATTTTTCAACATCATCAAGATATGAAACAATTAAGCCATCAAATAAATTATTCAATGCAAGGATATCTTTTTGTTCTGAGTAGTTCTGGACAATTTCCGGCATCCCACCGATGATTGAGTAAATATGAAAAAGCTTCATTAATTTTTCATGTGCAAAATCGGGCACAGGTATTGTATTATTGATGATATCCAGGCTGCTTTTCTCGTCTAATGCATTTAAAAATTCTTTAAAATTTAATGGTTTCATCACAAGATACTCAACTCTTCCTACAGGGAAACTGATATGAGTATCGATAAGGGTTTCTAAAAGAGACCCAGCCGCAATGATATAAAGATCTGGAAAAATTTCATAAAAAAATCGCAGGTATGATACAGCTGAAGGGCAAGCCTGAATTTCATCGATAAATATGAGAACCTTACCATTCCCTCTCACCTGATCTTTATAAAAAAAAATTGCCCGAATCAATTCGTCGATTGAATATTCTTGTTCAAAAATTCTTTTCTCTTCTTTCAGTTCGAGATTAAGATAGATATATTGATCAAATAGATTTGAAAACATGTTCACAGCAGTGGTTTTACCAACCTGTCTTGCCCCTCTCAGGATCAGGGGTTTTCGGCCGTTATTTTTTGCCCAGACGGACAGCTTTCCTATTATATCTCTTTTAAACATCGTCTCCTTAGTTGAGCATAAAATATAAATTTATTAAGATGTTGTTATAAAATAAGGGATATTATTTAGTTTTTTTGACACAAAGTCAATCATAAAATTATTATTTTGTGTAACAAAATAAACTATTTTTGAGAGCTTCTTCATATCGCTTTAACATATGAAGTGCAGATGAAAGAGATCCTAGGGGCTACATTCGAGGTGTTATCCCGGATAAAATGAATTATTAAACGATTACTTTTCAAACGTATTTCTATGAATTTGTATGGTTTCAGTATTATATATATTTTCAACACTTTTGGTAAAGGGATCGCTTGATCATATCAATTGCCTTTATCCTAGTAGGCGGATTCCAGTTTTAGATTGTATTCTTTCAACCTTTTCAGATAATCTTGTTTTTTTTCCTTATATTTCTTTGTATCTGAATTCAATTTATTAGCCTCTTGGTTATAATACTGTGTTTCCTTTGTGTTCATTTTTCTTTTTCCATCTAAAATCAATATGTCCCGCCGCTCTTTTAGTTTTATATATTCATCATCCAGATCTTTTTTTATTGTTTCTATCTTTTTTGATTCCTGTTCAAGTTCTAATTTTAATACTGCTTCATTGATGATAGTTTTCCCTGGTACTGATCTGGTTTCCTTTTCAGTGGCTGGCTCATTTGAGACAACAGACTTTGTTTTAATTTCATGGATTGTTTCAATTGCCATTCTCTGGTCTGATGGCACCATTAAAAAATTATCAGTAAAACAAAGAGTACCGTTTTTATCATAATATTTATATAACTCAGCAGATAGCATGCCCGGAAAAACCATAAGCAAGATGCAGACAATGAATACAGTTGATCTCATTTTTTTCCCTTTATCTATTTTGGACCTTTATTTTAAGGATTTGGTTTTCTTCATCCAGAATAAATTCAACCCATTGACCGGATTTAAGAATTTTCTTTGATGCCAAATTGTCTGAACTGGTAAAAACCTGGGTTGAAAAATTCATAAGACGCAGAGCATCGTTGATAATGATTTCATTTCCGCTAACTCGGTCAATTAGTCCCCGTCTGTTATAACCTGGGCGTTTAGGATTGTTTTTATAGGGTTTTACAAAACTTTCCTGGGGTATTGGCTCAATGGGTAATAATTCAACTTTATCTTCTGCAAAAGATAAAACCGGCAGAAGCAGACAGATTAAAAAAATCATCCGAGTCATTTTGTTTATATATGCCATGGGTGCCCTCCTTTGGCAGTTAATTGCGAAGTTCTCTCCAATAGTACATACCAGTAGTTTCGGTAACCTCCCGCACGGTTTCAATGGTCCTGCGCGAAGAACTGAAATATTTAATTTCTGAATCATCCACAATCAAAATTTTTGGAGGATATATCAGTCCTGGCTTCTGAATGCCAGTGGGTGGGACTCTTATGGTTGGGTTATCTGTATCTGTGGGATCTGGATTTGGAATTTCAACAAAGTCATTCTCATCAATTATACCGTCATCATTTATATCAAAGGTTGCTGAAGGTCTCCTGGCTCCTGAACAGGCATCCATTTCATGGACAATGGATGATCCACTTCTTGAAGGTTTGCAAAGATCAGCAGAAGCATCTGAGTCCAGGCTGTAGGAAATAACAATGGCTATATTATTCCTAATTTCAACGCGCTGGGCAACCCGTTCCTTGCTGATGGGAAGATCAAAATACCAACCAGCATGGGCAAGCTGTGATACTGTTCCCCCGGGATTGGGATTCTGGCCGGAAGTTTCATCATCTATTGTTGCCCAATTGGGGATATTGTCAGAGATAACCCTTAGGGTATCATCCCCCTCGGTAACCGATGCCACCTGGGTCTGCTCAAGCAGGGTGACATAATCTGTTGCATCAAAACTGGACAATTTGCTGGCCCCGGTCCTGGTAAATGATCCAAGGGATTCACTGTCATCACTGTCATCGCCATAATCCCAAATGCCATAAATGGTTTGCTGGCTTGTATCTGTAAAATCAACCTCAGCCAGATACCTTCCAGTTCCAAATACAATCATATAGCCAGTTTTTTCACAATGAAACATGGCATCGGGTTTTGATGTTATGGGTTGGGGTTTTCCATCAACATCCAGGGCTTGGAACAAGGGGACAGGAACTCCGGCCGAATTAAAGGCGATTTCCCAATTGTTATAATCGGCATCGGTCAAATCAAATTTCCAAAAATTTCCATTCATGTCTCCTGCATAGGCATAGTCCACTTTTCCATCATTGTTGACATCAGTAAGCAAGGGAGTGGAAAGGCCGTTACAGGTTCCTGACAGGGTGTCAATTTTTTTTAGCACAGCACCTGTAGAGGGATCAAGAATATAAAGAATTGCTTTTCCATTAACGCTGTTATACCCGTTTCCTGCAATAACTACCCAACCGGCCATTGAATTCACAAGAAATGCACGACTGAATGTATAGCCAAGATCATTATCAGAACCCGGCACACTTGGATATTCCCATTTTATTTTTGCGGCCAAAGCAGTTTCAGCCGCGGCATTATCATTATTTTCAACAGCCGTTGTGATATCACTCAAATCAGTGATATCAAGGCAGTAGAAGCCTTTTCCTCCCTTACCAAGACTGCCTACAAGAAATGTCTGATTTCCCATGTCCGCTGTAAAAGGTGTCATATCAACATAATATTTGTGAACATAGTCTGGATTGACAAGATCCTTGAGATTATCAAATACCTGGTTGGGCACATAGGCAAAAAGCTCTGAACCATCAGAAGCATTAAATGCATGGAGCATGCCGTCGTTTGCCCCTACAAATAAAACTCCCTTATCTTCTGTTTCCGTGGACCCATAATCCACATAGTGGGGTGCTGAATGTACCACATCTCCCATTATGGTCGGTTCCCTGTGAACCACCATTGCCTGGGAAACATCATCCCATTTCATTTTAGCCCGGTTCCGAAATATACCGTTGGTTTCCCGCATTTCCCTTGAATGGTCTCCACGAAGATAGTTTAAAATGTCTGCAGCTAGGACTGCATCCGGGTCCAGGGAAGATTGTTGGGCAATGCTGAGCTGGTCATACCTGAAACGTTTTCCCACGGTTCCATCATAGGTGGCAATCACTCTTTTTGTATCCCAATAATCGGAATTGGGGTCAGAGCTTTCGGCAAGATCCATCACCTCACTGGCAAACCAGAGTTCCTCATCTTCACCGTTTTGAACCACCCCTGTCTGGGCAATCTCAAAGGCCATGACGCCCCCGCTCCAACCGTCAGATACATAGCCTGCCTGGAAAATATGGGGAAGATTGTTGGAATCAGGTTTGATCTCTTCTCCATTGATGGATACAGAGGCCCCTGATCCCACTTCGGAACCAATGGTCTGAACAACCTCCTGAAGTATATTTTCAAGTTCTTTAGGGTTGGATGAACTATAATATTTACCCCTGGCGTTCACGGTGGCATGGTATAAATCATCGATTTTATCCTGAAAATCCAATGCAGGAGTAGGCCAGTCAGGGGTAATCCTGTCATTGATATTTACATTGTAAAGTGCAATATCAGAGTAATCATCAGGATTAAGGTGCCCTGTGGCTCCAAAGGTTATCCCATAGGTGACCATGTGCTGGGCTGAATTATTGTCAATAAAATCCGTGGGAACAAGATTTTCCACATCAGGGGCCAGGTCGGTATCATAATAGGCATAAGCCACATCAGCCAGCATCCCTGGGACACTGTCGGCAAAGGGAGGGCCTGCATCCTTATCTCCGGTTGCGGTCAAAGGTGCACCACCATTCCAGGCTCCGTCTGTCAGGATAATGGCATAATTCTGGGTACATGAAGCATAGGGATCATTCTCCAGAGGAGATGTTAAGAGTACATCTTCAAGGCCTCCTGTGACATTATCAACATCATAGTAAAGACCCACCATTTCAAGCCCGATACGAAGGGGAGTGGAAGCATAATCCAGATCCAGGGGATAACTGTAAAGTTCATCCAAAAGCATCTTGGTATTGGTGCCGGACCCATCCAGACGTACAACAGGCTGTACAAGTTTGGGATGGGACTTATCGCTGTTGATACTTCGGTAGCCTACATTTTTTCCAATAAGATAAGGCATGGATTTTCCCAGGGCATTGACAGCTGCATACCATCTTTTCCTATAATAGGAATACCAATTTGCAAAATTCTGACGTTCCCGGATATAATTTTGAGTATCGGTAAACCCTGCCTGGGACCTGCCCACATCGCTTGGCGGAGAGGCTATCTGGGTCAGTTCACCCGGGTCCACCTTGTCATCAGAATTTGCATCAAGTAATTTATAGTATTTTATTTGGTTGCTATCAAGGATCACAAGGTAGGGGAAATTATCCACGCTGGAGATGACAAAATAATGGGCAATGGGAATATCAATAGACCCTGTGTCAGCACCTTCTGGAACAAGTTTTATTGCATCGGCAGCAGTATAGCCGGTACTGGATGCGGTCCGTTCCACCTTAATTGTGACTTCACCTGCTGAAAAACTGTGACTGCCAAAATAAAGCCACCCGTTTTCACTGTCATTCTGGTCTACATCTGAAACCGTATAAAGGACGATGCCGCCCTGGGATATTGTATATTGAGATCTTGTATCCGAGTTGGTAAACTCATCGGTTACATAGGCATATACATCATAATCTTCAGTATCTATAACATCCAGATACCATTGAGCAGACTCTCCAATCACCGTGGTATAATGTTCATCTCCATCATAGATTCTGTCACCGTCAAAGGATTCTGTCCAGTCCTGCTTTATGTTCATTTCAAAGATCTTGGTATCATTGGAAATATCATCTGCAATCAGAGTCGATTCTGATTCACCACTGATGGTGACAAAGTTTGTGCTCATGCCCACGGTAGGCGCGGGATTCCAGGGGTGAAAACGGGGATTGTCCGGATCAGCATCAACCAAAGAATTATCAGTGGTATACCAGGGAGTATAATCAATCAAGGGATCATAATACATTTTGTTGTGTCCTGCCCACTGGGATTTCCACAAAGCCCTGTCATTCCCTTCCAAATATGCATTCCCATAATTTTGTAGAGGGTATAGGTTTAAGCTGTCATCAGGATCACCTTGATAATCTATAACTTCTTTTACTTCATCATAAAGATAATATTTTTCAACACCATCAACCATGAACAACCCGTCAGGATTATTTTCAGCATCTGTTGTAACCAGCATTTCCCAGTCCATACTTCCTGAATCATCCAGAACAAACATAACGTTGACAGAAGATACGGAAAAAGGTGTTTCAAGGGGAGCATCAGCTATGGTAATACAGTCTGCTGCCAATGCAGGTGATAATGGCAATATTGCAATAAATACATACAGAATCAACAACAAAACTGCCAGGCAGGGATTAAAATAAACTTTGATGTGCTGGATTATAAAAGCTATAATTTTTTCCTGATAAAAAGATTTATAAAGCATACTTCCCCCTTCTGCTACATTCGTTTTTTATAGCCAATGGTAATAGCCACATTCCCATTAATTTCTCTGGAATACCCATAAATCTCGAATCCATAAATATTTGAATCACTTGTAATATCCAGGGAAGCACCAGAAACAATACCCTTTGCATTGGCGGACAAATACGCCTCATTGCTTAAAAGAGCATTAGAAAAACCCATAAGTAATGGGTCATCATCCTTACCCGGTATCACAATAGCAGAGCTGCCCAGCCAGGCTTTCATAGTAGAGTCAGGCCGAATTTCGTCAATATTAGATTCACTGGCAAGTCTTTGGGCTGCTTCCATTATTGCGGCCTCTGCCTTATAAAAATTTTTTTGATAAATTTTTTCGTTCTGAAATATTTTTATTTCCGTATTGGTTGTATTAATGGCTGAAATACCGATTACGGTCACGACTAATAACAAAATCATGGCCAGGATGATGGCAGATCCGTCTTCATTTTCTAAAACAAAGCATGTTTTCACTTAAAAATTTCCTCCTGTTTTGAGCACTTATAAATTTGGTTTGGAGAAATTTAACGTCACCAGGGTCTTCCCATCATTATCCAGTACTACTACTTCCACCTGTTTCATATCGATACCGACAGCAGGAGTAACAGTCCATGTGACAGTATTCCCGTTGATTATTTCCGATGCATCAACCACATTAACAAAGGGAAGGGTCATCAAGCGATCAATCCTGGATTTTGCCTGGGATAAGGCTTCTGTATGTTCCATAGCAAAATCATTTCCAGAAATAGAGGACATATGCAGACTTGCAACCCCCAATATTCCCACGGCAAATATGCCAAGGGCCACCATTACCTCAAGCAGGGTAAAACCCTGCTCAGATAATTTTGATAAACTTGTTTTGTAAAATTCAGTCTTATCTGGTTGACGTTTGGATATTATCATAGGTTCAGATTCCTGCAATAAACGACTGAAGAAACAGACCGTGTTGTATTATTGGTAGTATGATCAATTGAAGCTGTATCCGGCATGGCTGTAATATCTATCTGCACAGCCCGAATGGCGCTGATCGTAGTCGGTGCCACCAGTGCATTCCCGTCAGAATCAAGATATGTAAATAAAAAGTTTTGGATATTTTCTGCAATCACCTGGTTGCTTCCTCCACCCACAGCCATTCCAATATCATTGTCTCCATCTCCATAAGCATCATAAAGTTGAAAAGAAATAATTTTTAATTCCCCCTCTTCATCGATATTACCATCACTGCTATCGACATTGCCATCACCATTCGTATCTATATTAATATTATCTACTCCATCATCATCAGCGACTAAAGAGAATGTCAGGGGATTGCCGGCACTGCCATCACCTGCATTGGTGATCCCGGCATTATACATGGCATAGGGATCATATCCGGCCATCCGGATCTCCAGGGTCGTGATATAAAGTCCTCCCCTCATACTTTGTTGCATTTCCACAATCTGTTGCTGGGATAGCTGATCTTCCTGCTGCCCTGAAAAAGAAGAAATGGCTGCAGCTGAAATAATCACGGTAATTGCCATGGCAACCAGCAGCTCGACTAAAGTGAATCCTTTATTATTGTTTATCATCTTGAATCCAATGCTTGGTCAATTCACCCGGATATTTCCGGCAATATTGATAATAATTTGTTTTGATCGGGTCGCATCTTTTGTAATAGTAATTGTTCCCCCGATTCCGGTGGACGGTAATCCTCTGCTGTTAAATCCACATACATTAGCCGGAGTGGTAAAATTGCTTGAGATATTCAACCCATCTGTAGCCAAATTAGTTGTTAGATATATTTCTCCATTATCTGCCACATCATCATCATCACTGTCCACAAAGGACTGATAGGTACCCAGAGTTGGATCAATGACAATTTTTGCACTGGCATTTTCTTTTATTGCTCTCAGTTTCAAATTTTGCAGGGCAGACACCATATCCCTTGCAGCACTTCTAAGTTTATATTCTTTTATCATATCACCCATGTTCGGTAAGGCAATGGTAGCAAAAATGCCTATAATGGCCACCACAACGGCTAGTTCAATTATCGTAAATCCAAGCTTAGAATTTTTTATAATCTTAAATATTTCCATGGGTTTATTTCATTTAATTGTTTCTGCCAAAACAAATCTGCAAGAATGATGCTAACCTATATAATTATAGTTAAAATTCATAAAAACACAAGGAAGTTGTATGAAACAAAGATTTTGAGAGCGACTTTTTAACCGGGAAATGATATTTGGAAATTAATAAATTGGTGGAATTTAACTATTATTGGTGGAATTTAGTTAAAATTTGTCTTCATATCAATTTGTTCTCAATTGATATCTCGTCGTTGAAAAATAAAGATTCCTATCAACAAGACAACTATCGTATAAAATATTGCATAAATGAGGGAAAGCATTACTTCGGAAATACTAATGCTCAGGTGATGTACCACCCTTGTCTTAAAATTTAAATACTCAAGGTTTGGCAATACATAATAAATAACATTGGAAATTATTTGGAACAATGCATCTTCCGTTGTTTGAGCAAGGATTTTTAAATCCCTGGTAAAATGCCCGATTATAAATATGCTCAAGGTGAACATACCACTTAGAAAAGATGTTGAAAAGGTTGAAAACAAAAAGGCAATAGCAAGAATAAGCAGAATTTCAAAGAATATTGGAATAATGGCATATAATAGATTCCATGGTATCTGGGGAACATACAAAAAACATAAAACAAATAAAAGTATTGACATCACAACCACTTCTACCAGAATAGTGAGGCTTAAACCGCAGTATTTTCCGATGAGAAACTGCCACCGGGCCAGGGGCTTGGACAAAATGATAAATATGGTTCTTTTTTCCATCTCTTTGTAGACCATTCCAATACCGACAAAGATCGCAATCAGGGTTCCCACAATCGAGATGGAACCCAGGCCGAAATCCTTGATAATTTTCACAGGATCTCCAATGGTCAGGTTGCTCAATACCATGGAAAAAAGAATTAAAACAATTGCAAAAAAAAGTAGACTGTAAAAAATCCTGTCCCTTATGGATTCCCGAAATGTATTCAAGGCAATGGCAATTATTTTACCCATGTTTTTTTTCCTCAACACCTATACTTTTTATATATATATCTTCAATACTTTTTCTTCTTGAACCAAATGAAATTAAATCAAGTCCCTGTTTTTTTATTTCATCCATCATCTGGTTTGCAATAAATTTATCTTCTGTGGAAAGAATATGCCGGTTTCCGGTAATTCGATGCTTAATTTTTCCATATTCCTTTATGGGTGAGGGATCAAAGGTCTTTCCCTGGCAGATAATTTCCCAGGTGCCCTCTTCCGTATCCCGGCAGTCATCCATTTCAATGACTTGCTGCAATTTACCTTTGGAAAGGATGCTGGCCCTGTCACATATCATTTCCACATCAGATATGATATGGGATGAAAAAATAATCGTCTTCCCCTGATCCCGGCATTTAAGTATAATATCCCGCATATCTTTTCGTCCCATGGGATCAAGGCCGGACATGGGTTCATCAAGAATCAACAGTTTGGGATCATTGATCATGGCCTGGGCAATACCAATTCGCTGGAGCATCCCCCGTGAAAATTTCCTCAGCTGAAGATCTTTTACATGATCAAGCCCGACAAGCTCCAGCATTTTTTCCACACGCCGTTTTTTGATGGATTTGTCCATATCAAACAGGCTGGCATAAAAATCAAGGGCCTCACCAGCCGTAAGATAAGAATAAAAATAGGGGGTTTCGGGCAGATAGCCAAGAAAAGACCTGTTTTTGTAATCAGAGGCGGGTTTCCCCCCAAAAAAAATACCCCCTTTATCCGGAAAAATGAGTCCCAGCATCAGCTTAAAGGTGGTTGTTTTCCCAGCCCCGTTTGCCCCGAGATAACCGAATATCTCATTTTCCATGATATCCAGGTTCAGGTTTTGAATAATGGTGGAACGTTTTCCCCAGCCATTGGAAAATGTTTTTTGCAAATTTCTTATTTTTATCGCTGTTGAGCCTGTCACAACACCCATCCTCAACCCTATTGCATGGGTTGCATATTAATTTTAGTTTTATTTTTTTTATTGATATGAACTTTTAGCAGTTCTGTTTTTTTTGTGTTTTTAACAGTATTATCATCTTTTGATATATAGTATTGTCCGCCCCTGGGGTCCACAGGAATATAATAGATATAACCGGTTTTAAGCATCTCATCTATGCTCTCCGGATATCTAAGAAATTTTAAGAGAAATTGGCTGTTTGCATGTTCAAGAAACTTAATATTGGCTTGATTGATAACCTCATTTAATCGAAGTTTGAGTTTTTCTTTCAATTCAATTTTTTTTGTACTATTTATCATTTCAGTGAGAAAGGTAACGGCAATTTCAGGTGAGTCTGCATCCGCATAAAGCCTTGAGACAAGCAGCGGGATATAATCAGGGCTTTGGGGGAATTTTGAGGCGATCTCAAGGTAATAGGCAGCTGTTTTGTAGTCATCTTTATGATACATATAATTAAAGGCTAGGTAAAAAGGAAAGTACCAGTACCTTTTATGGCTTTTGGATACATTTTCCATTCCTTTTTCAAGCAGGATATTGCTTTTATCCACATCCCCGATTTCCATGGCAAGAATTACCCCTCCAAATTCATAGGGATACTGGAAAAAAGGGTCTAATGTAGTTACAATTTCAAGAATGTGGCTCAACCAGGTGTAATCTTGATCAGTGGCCGAATGGCCGCCAAAATAACCAATGGCTTTGATCCATAAAAGGTCAGCAAGCATTTCATCAAAGCCAAGGGCCGCGCCTTTCAAAAACTTCCCGGATGGAAGATAAAGGAGATCCTCAATCACAATCGGTGGATATTTTTTATCAATATTCGAGCCAATAAAAAATATACCGGAAATGCAAAACACCAAAGCAACAAAGAAGATATTTTTTTTTATGTGTTTGATCATTTAAAATATAGTGACAAAAGAATCACATCTAACCATAAGGTCAATAAGCATTTTTTCTAATTCAATTAACATCGGAATATAAACAACTTTAATAAAAAAGGAGGTCTAAGAGAAGACCTCCTTTTTTATTAACATGATTTCATAATAAAATAATTATATCTGTCTTTAATATATGCCAGGATTCAAATCTTGAACACTAGAGGCAACAGATACAGCTCCAGTTACCGTAGGAGTAGTAGCAACACCTGCTATACTAGTAGCGAAGCCGAACTCTCCATTTGCAGCGTCGAGTGCAGCGCCAGCTCCATCCGCATCAAGATCACCAGCAGCACTGATGCACATTTGGTTATCTCCGGCAAGACCTGTTCCTGCAACATTTGCAACAGCTGCGGTACCACCGACAGCAACTTCATATTGATAATAGACCGCGCCGGCGGGCGCGTATCCAATAGCCTGAAAACCAGTTGCTGGCACCCAAACTACTTTTGTAGACAGAAAAGTCCCACCGAGTGGAGCACATGTGAGATATGAGTCAGTTTCAGCAATATAAGCTTCCTGGGATGTTCTGATGGCGCCAATATTGGTTTTGGCTTCTGCCGTTTTGGCTTTCATCTGGTAGTTACGAAAATTCGGGATTGCAATGGCGGCAAGTATACCGATAATGGCAACAACGATCATCAACTCGATTAAGGTAAAACCGTTTTGATTTTTTTTGATAATGTTTTGTTTCATGGTCATGTCTCCTTGATTTTGGGTTGTTTAAAAAAATAATATTTCTAATGTAAAAAGGATGATTTGCAATGAGCATGCCAGAATATTATTTCACGAGAACTATCACATAACATACTGATATTATAGTTAAGTTTGTTATATTTTTTCTAAAGGGGATAAAGAAAAATAATTTGGCCAATCTTAATTTAACAAATTTTATTTTATTTTTGCCAAAAATTGTCAGGTGGGTGCCGAACGACCTGTATCAAGGGCCGGCCATGGAATTGGTAATAGTTGAATCCTTAAAAAAAAGGCTAAGGAAAATTAAGCTCCTTACAAAACGTCTCCACTGGTAGTACTCTTACCCCATTTTTTTTATAATCTTTTGTGCCCTGGTGTACCTGGTAAAAATCAGGTATCTGCGTTCGTTCTTTAAAATAGAAAATAGCAGGGTTGATACTTTTTTCTCCGGTTT
>JAQICW010000234.1 GCA_027858355.1 Desulfobacula sp. | reverse complement strand
GTCTGCGGGATCGGGCTGGGTAAACTCGCAACAAAACAAAACTCACTACATAACTGGCTATAATCTTGGCCCTTCAGGATTCAAGATTTCCCCCAGATTATCCCTGTTAGTCCGGGTTTTATATCAAAGATATCAAATCACAACATATGGTGTTGTTGCAACGGTCATGGTGGTATTGTGTGTGCTGAAGGGATTACCAGATGCGTTGATGGAACAGCTCTGTCAGCCAAGTGCCCATCAAAGAAGTGTAATCTCTGCGCTGACACCGTATCCATCCCCAACACAGAAGACACCATTAAAATAGCCAGTGCTCAATATCCTTGTATTTCCAGCACTTCCAACACCAACACACCATCCCCTCATTCCATCAACAACCACCAACCTGATAAGTCCCATCCAACCGCTTCCACATCTCTTCTATTTTCTGATCCAGTGCCAAAACGGCCAGGCCATATTCTTCCTGTGTTAATTCATCTTTTTTCAGCTTTATTTGGATCATGAACAATTCATTGTCATACCATTTGTCTGGGTCAAAATTATATGTCATTTGAATCTGGTAGCCTCATTTAAAACGGTGTAAACAATTCTTTCTGGCATCAAAAAGGATCTGAGAAACTTTTTTGGCCTGTATCAGGTAACTTTTAGCCCACGCAACCCGGTTATCAAATTTTGTCTGGGTACCGCTTGGCAAATATTCTTTCAGGTCTTCATCATTCAATTCAAAATGTTTGGCCAATTTTTGTCGAGCTTCTTTTATGGAATGTTCTTCGCCATCATTGGCAATGCCGAGCATTGGACTGAAAAAAGATTGGAAGTCAGGAACTGCCATGATTTTCTCCTGCTATTTGAATATGAATATCGAACTCAATTGGTTTTACAACGGCAAGGACGGTAAATAAAGTGTCATTCAGGTACTCCGATTCAGATTAAAATATACTGCTATGCCGGTATTATACAATGAGAAATACATATTTAAGATAAAAATTTATTCACAAGCTTTAATTTCAGAAAGCCATTTTTCAGATAGGCTTTTCTCTTTGATAAATCGATCGTCTTTATGATCTAAAAATTTTTGAAAATCAATAATTGCTTGTTTTAAATCTCCCTTTATTTTCCAATTAAAAAATCCTAAACAATAAAAAAATTGATATTTCTCGGGTTCTTCTTCAAGTATCCACACTAAAAATTCCTCTATTTCCGATAAGTTCATTGGACTGATTTCAAAATTTGAACATATTCTGTATTGCCTAATACTTTTGTGTAAATCTTCTTGATATGCCTGCAAAAATGCCAGATTAAAATGCCAGATGGCATCGTCATATTTTTTACATTTTTTGGTGATTTTTATTGCTTCATCAATATTTCTTCCATTTAAGAACTCTCGAATGCCTCTTAACACCAAAACTTCATAATCATTCTCAAAATCATTTGAAATTTGATTCAAATATTGAAAAAATTTTTCAAGAGATTGCGATTTGTTTGTTTTACGCCACTCATTTAAATAAAACCTTGAACGAACAATATTTATTTCCGATAAACGTAACGGTATTCGCTCTTTAAGTTTCCCAAAAATTGGAAAATCTGTTTTTTTGCCTTCAATTTTTTTTTGTACATCAGTAAAAAGAATTTCTGCATAATCTAAATCAAAAGAACAAGCGGAAGCGATACCAATGATATATTTTGCGACATATTCAGTCCATTCACTTGTGAAATTAAATGAGAACAGATCATTTTCCTTTGAAATTTGTAATTTCCTTGGAAAAAGCTCACCAAATTCCTTTGCTAATGCGTTTTGGATTTCTTCGTTTAACTGCCGATGACCAACCATTCCATCGAGATCTAAAATATGGCAGTCTTTTCCATTAATTTTCCTTAATCGGACTCGTCCAAAAATCAGAAAATGACATTTAGTTTCGACTTTAAGCGAATAGGCATCGTCAATATCTTTTACCGTCTTGGCTTTATACTGGGGAATTTCAATAAAATGAAAAGTATGACCTGCCTTACCAGTTTTTAACAAATTCCTTAATGTTGAAATAAAATCTTCTTTTATAACTCTTTCTTCTTCCTCGTTTGATGTTTTTATACAAACTACGAATCCAATTTTTCCTTTTGGTGTTTTTGGAGTTTTATTGCTCATAAACCAAAGTATGAAAACAAAAATACTGGTTAAAATATAAGAAGATACAATCATTGTCTGGGATGGTTTAATGCTATTGACAATCGATGAAACAATCAAAAATCCAAGAAGGATACCAGCTCCTAATCCAATTCGTTTATGCCAATTCAGTTGCACCAGGTCAACAATTTGTTTGATGTCCCACTTGCCGGTCATGATAATTTCCTATTTTTGATTCCGATTATTTATATTAATGTATACAAGTTTAATTTACAGGTTTTATCGCACTTAATGATCAAGGTTTCAAGTTTTTATCTTTGATTCGGATAGTAAATATTACCATAGTACCAATCCATCCAGCCACCCCATAACACTTCAAGTATCAGCCTTTCCAGAAAACCGGCACGAGCACTTACCCCCATACCAACTTAAAAACCAACCGAAAAAGACGGAAACGAATGCTAAATCAGAGGTGGGTTAATTCATTCTTATCATCGCTGCTAAACAAATAGCCAAACGGAATAGAAAACAAATCGGCGATGATATAGGTCAAAAAAATAAGCGTTATTATGATTCCGTATAATTGGAGTTGCCCCTTCAACAATAGCGGTAAAATAACCCCAATCAGCCATATCGATTTATATAAAAATTGAAGAAAAAGTACAGATACAAATTTCAAAGGAGATTTCAAACCTAAAATTGATAATAGACCGAATGCCAAGTAGACACCACCTGTGATTCCAAATGTTACCGGATCTTGAACTGGCATTCTCAATAAAGACCTTATAAACTCGGGCATGAAAATTATTCCTAAACCAAAGCCTCCTGCACCAAGTACCGTATACCAATACAAAAATTTTAACCTACCAAAGTTGATATTGCCATTTCGCATGTTATGACTCCTTTTCCGGGAAAGACGAAAACCTGTGCTAATTAACCGTGGATCTAAAATGCAATATCAGATTTAAAACTGGAACTCAAATGAATTCGATTTGATTGATCATGAAATAGATGGAAACGCATGCAGATAGGAAAACTGTTTGGTGTGTTGAGATGGTGCTGGTTTGAGGTAGGTGAGTCGGTAGTGTTGGGTTTTAGAAGAGTGAGCACTGGTTTGAGGTAGGCGAGTAGGCACTGATTTTATGCGGATGAGATGAGTGTTGGGTTGAGGTAGGTGAGAGAATCTATATTATTATATAATAACTTTATCTTTTAACGCTTTGCATAACCGGATGGCAATGAAACGCAGCGAAATTGCCAGTCCGAGTTGATGCGGTTGTTATGGATTCCCTTGCTTACTACCCCGCTTGCCTATCGCATTCTTTGCACTGTCAGGTAGAGCCTCATAGAGACCGCTAATTCGATTGGGCATATCGATCATGTATTCAACTATAACATTCACAAGTGGGAAGAGACTTGAAGCAATATCCACGTCGTTTGTGTCGATCTGGCCTGGGTGGACGGCATTATTCCCGGTGACGCGTACAACATCTAAAGCCTTTTGCACCTGTGTCGGGAGACCCTTGGTAACCAGAACCTGAATGTCATTGTTTATGTTCTTACCATCTCCACCAAGATGAACGCAGAGCTTCTGAATCGCCAACCGCAGTAAAGCCGCAGAGCCTCTCGGTGACCGAGTGAGAACACTGGCTGCCTCTTCGTAGTCTTCCTTGATATCATTGGGCATCTCCGGGTTTGGCGCAGGAGCAGGACCCCGATCTGGATATACCAATTTGTCTTTATGCCAGATTGCTGGTTCGGTACAATGTTCACACCTGCTGACCCTTATGACCATCTGCGGAAATTGAGCGTGGCCTTCTGGAATTGCGCTTGTATTTCGTTCATTCTTGTAGCCCCAGTGATACTGCCGTGATAAAACTCCGCAATGTGGACATGTGAATGATTTAAGGGCGCTCTTTGGCTCAACGTATTTCATCAATGCCTCTCCATATCAATTAGGAATCTCTAAACCAATGATTATACAAGTCAGGATAACCCGTCAATTTTAATGTTATCCGACCAAAAAGTTTTCAAATTCAATCAATGATTTCATACCACCAATTTAAATGGCCTGTAAACAAAGAAAAAAATCGACTTATTATACATTGTTAATTTGATCATAATAAAAATTCCAAAATTAAGAATCAATTCGTTAGCGTAGTACCAACCCATCCACCCCACAACACATCCAGTACCAACCCTTCCAGAAAACCGGCACGAGCACCTACCCCCATACCAACTTAAAAACCAACAGAAAAAGATGGAAACGAATGCAGATAGAGAAACTGTTTGGTGTGTTGAGATGGTGCTGGTTTGAGGTAGGTGAGTCGGTAGTGTTGGGTTTTAGAAGAGTGAGCACTACCATGATTATTTTATACTACCGATGAATGAACACCAATTTCAAATCCATCATGGTCAGAGTGTCTTTTTGCTCCCATCCTTATATATAAGGCACCCATTCTATTTTCCGGTCGCGGAATTGCTATCCAAAAAGTTATCATGGTCATCTCTTTTTAACCCCGCCTCGCCATATTATTTGGGACCCTTTCTGATTTCAGATCCTGGGATTGATATCCAAATCATTATCATCATGGTTCAAGAGTTTTACCAGTCCAGGACTATTGCCTGATCTACCCCGAGTATTGAGCCACATTAGCCATATTTGTCATTTCATTATAGGGGTACCTATCCTATTGGTAAGGGTTTCCAGCTTCCTACCACTGGTACCCTAATCCAGAAGAGTGCAGCCAATTATACCACAGCAACACCATCAATCTTTACCCCTCCCCCCCCTCATCACATCAAAGGAGACAACATCATGAACAAGAAAAGCATTTTAATCCGTACAGCCATGTCTATCGGCTGGCAGCCAGTCACTGACAACACCCAAACCTTCATCCAGATCCCATGCCCGTCCTGCAGCAATCAGATGATGGTATTCCAACAGTCCCAGTTCGAAAAGGAAAGGCTTTTCGCCTGTATCTGTGACTACCGGTGCCGTGTCTCTGAAGGAAGTTTTGAAGAAATGACAGGTCGTTGTTTTGTCTGTGGAAAAAGGGATTGCTGCGCCAGTGATCATCGTTTTATCGGAGTTATACCAGCAGGTATGGGCCTTTAATTCCAATAACATTTTCCAAAATCATTATGAGGCTGTCCTTTTTGCGCGGGCAGTCTTTTTCATTTTAACCTTAATCAAAAGGAGAATTACCATGAAGCGATTGTCAGAAACAGCCATTTTAAAACGTTATTCACAGCCCCCTGGAGATCCACCGGAAAAACCCGACAAACAACCTGGAGGTGCTATCTCAGTATTCCCGAATGCACCATTGGACATGCCATCTGAGACGTTCAACAATGCAATCACCAGGCGAGATCAGAACCGGAAAACGCTTTTAAAATGGATACAGGGCAATTTGAGGCCCGATATCGATTACGGAAGAATACATCTGGTTGAACAATGCAGGCTCGCAAAAGCTGGAAGGCCGCACATGTGCTCTGAGTTTTCACACTGGTCCACGCCGATGTTATTCAAATCTGGGGCTGAACGTATTATCGGTATACTTGGGCTTAGTGCACATTTTCCTGCACTCAAAGAGCTTGAATTAGCCTGCATCCACCGCCAAGAGATCTCTGAAATCATCTTGAAATGTGAATTGAGGACACAAAATGGAACGGTAGTGGCACATGGTTCAGGTGCCCGTCACATCCGTCAGGATAACTGGAAGCTTAACACAAGCATCAAGATGGCAGCTAAATCTGCTTTAATTGATGCTGTCATCCGTGTTTCCAGTCTATCTGGTGTTTTCATTAAGACACATCAGCATGCTCTGACCAAGCTGGGAGTTTATCATAAAAACAGTATACCTGGCATGTCAGATTGTAACGGGGACGGTCTCCCCGGAAGGTCCGTTTGTAATTCCCAACCAGAGAAGAGCATCACAGATAAACAAAAGCACCTGATCCTGAACCTTGCTGGACGAAAGGGGTTAACCACAGAAAGCTTGGAAAAGGTGAGTCGGGGCTTGTTTAACAAAGATTTAGAAGACTTGGACAGAGTTGAGGCATCAAGATTTATCCAGCATTTTAACAGCTGATTTCAGCTAAAATTAATAGGAGAAAACCATGTTCAATACATCCAAAAAAGAACAATTGGCCTTACTATACCTCGGGGTTATTGAAATCGAATGCCCGAATTGTAAGAAAATTATTCGGACAGGTTCCGAAGATGATATTTCTTGTCCCGAGTGTAAAGTCATCATTCTTCAGCACAGCATCAATTCAATTTATCAGGGAGAATTCCATCATGGCCTACACTCCTGAATTAACCAAAAACCACAGCGCCACATTGCGCCGTATTGCGTGGGCCATGGGTATGCCTATGACCAAGGCTATGGGAGAGGTGTTCAATTACATAGGGAATACCCTGGACCATAAGAAGGTCTGTGATGCCTGCCGGGATAAATCGAAATGCCTGTCATGTCCATTCAACAGGAAAGGAGTTTCCCATGCAACGAATTCATAATTTCAGTATCAGCAAAGAATCCTTTGAAAATATGCTCCATGCCAAAAGGTTTAACCCATGTCTTGTAATCAGCTTCAGGGACAAATCTGGAAACCATACGCACAAGCTGTCTGCCGGTTA
>JAQICW010000164.1 GCA_027858355.1 Desulfobacula sp. | reverse complement strand
CCTATTTGAGTTTTTCACTCAGATTCCTTTAATTTGCAAATTTTTGAGATTGTTATAAAACAATAAAGTATAGTGTTTGAATAAGTCAAGAAGTATTTCAGAATTTTTGAATAGGATTTTTTGATGAACCGGCCAGGTATACATTGGTCCATAATGAAAAAAAATGTTTGAATAAATATTGGATGGCTGGTATTTTGTCTGATCAATTAACGTATTTAACAGGAGAGAATGTATATGTATATCCGGAGCCTGTCGGTGATGCTGTTTATAATTATCCTTTCGAGTACTCTTATTTGTATGCCTTCCCTTGCAAGGGCAGATGTGGATGCCGCCAAGACTGTAATATCGGCGACTGTCAGCCATATTAACTTTGAAGTTGCCGGGATTAAAAAACTTGCCGCAGAAAAAAAGCTTGATCTTGCCATGGAAAGGCTGGCCCTGTTGAATCATTATATTGACGATAACCTTGTAATAGTTTTTTTTGATAAGATCCAGGAGATCTGCCGGGAAAATTCGTCTTATACCATTCCCCCCATCGACCTGAATCTGGGTACTGCCTTTACGACCGCATACTGGCAGGAGCAGATCGACAGGGCACAAAATGCTTATCGCCTGGCCAAAGAAGGCTTTGCCGGGCTTTCGGCCAATCGTTTTCTGGATAACCAGGACCAGATTTGGACATATCTTAAAGCCATGAAAGAAGGATTTGATGGTGTGAAAAGTGTTGCGGAAAATATCATTACCTTTAATCCCATCGGCCTTGCCTATGAATTTTATAATTTAACCAACACCGTGGTGGACCAATACAAGCTCATTGAACAGTCAAAGCAGCAAAAGCTTGATACTCAGGTGATTGAGGCCCAGACCAAGACCCTGATCAAAAGGGCAGCCATAACTATTGAAAAAATGAAAGATTTAAAAAGCACCATGGTGGTGTTTCTTGATGAAGCCAGGCAATTGGAACTGCACACCGGCAATATTACCCGGTATGTGATCCAGGCAGGGATCGCGTGTTCTTTGCCGGACTATACCAGCACCCAATATAATTTTGATCCGGAGCCTTTTCTTCTGGTCATCCGCAGCGCAGTGACTGAATTTAACAACGATGAAATCTGCTGGGAATTGTTTGATAAAGTTTATCAGACCACCCGGGAAAAAGCGCTTCAGGCTTACCAGGAAACTATGGCCAATGTGAATAGTTCAAATGAGTCAGAATCTAACAAAAATTTCTACCTGGCCCAGAATACGTCGCAATGGGATTATTTTGATGTCACTGCTGAAAATCTGTATACAGACCATTACAATGCTCGGGTGGATGTTTTATCCGCTTACCAGGGTCTTGTGAACACTGTAGATGCCCTGAAAGCAACAAGGAGCTCAGCCATAAACCTTTTCATGGATACCTCGGACTGGGTGGATGACGATGACTTGCGCTGTTTTGAAGAAGAGGACCACAATATCGTTCAGATTGTTACCGGGCTCCAGGTCGATGATCCTTATTATTTTGCTCGTCAATATGCCCCGCTATTTCCCATTGGCAGTGATTCCAATTCCCATGTCATGCCCTGCAAAGTCCCTTCTTTGTCTGACATCGGCCGGGATGATTTCCCAGGTGTACTGGAAAGACTTTCAAAGGCCTATTTAAACATGGCCCGTGCCGCCCTGGTTCAACCCTTTGATCGGAAATCGGGTGACCGGTCTGTGGGCTACTTTTCAGCAAGTTCCATGGATCAGTCCTTGATGTCGGATGTTGATTATAATTTAACCGTGATTGAAGGGACATTGGATGATTATGAGCAATTTATGGGAACCAAATTGCTTCATATCACAGAGGCCCAGATTGAACAGGCAAAACTGATCACAGCTGAGGCTGCCTTGTCACAATTTATGGCCGATAATTGGAAATATCTTTGTATAGACAGCCAGGGCAGGGATGAGACCATCAGCATAAACTGGGACAATATCATTTTTCCCATCTATCAAAAAGCTGTAAGTTTTCCCGATGCAGTGGAATCTGCGTTGTCATCTATCCAGGCTGCCCAGGACTATATTAAAGGACAAAATGATTTTAACGATGCCCTGGCCAGCTCTAAGATCCTGCTGGAAAGTTTAAAGGGCAACCAGACTCTGAATGCCGTGATCCGATTTATTGTCAGCGACTATGCTTCTTTACCCGATTTCCCCAGCGAGCAGGGGTATAAAGATTTTATTAAACAGATCGAATGGGTTTATTCCTTTTTTTCAAAAGCCGATCTGAGCCGGGTTATGGATCTACGGGAAGAATTAAAAGCGCTTTGTCAAAATATTTATCACGCTAATTCTGCCGCTTCCCTTTCCGATACCCTGGTTACCAATGTTCCCCTGGCCAGTTGGTTTAGGCCCGAGAATCCATACACTGTCATGCCTGAGAATGTGGCAGCCATGAATGCCCTTATCAACGAGCTTGGCCTCTGGGATGACCTATATATTCAGAATGTAAGGGATGGCTTCCCCGGCTGGACTTCCTGGGCAGCAGGGCAGCTGAACCAGTACTGGCCGGACACAAATACAGATGATATCCGCCCCAATATTCTTCATTTCATTCCGGGAAGAAACAGTGAAATGGTTCCTTTGTACGCTCCCATAGAAATATCTTTTAGTGAAGCCATGGATGAATTAACTCTTAATTCCGATACCATTTTTGTTCTAGCAAACGGGCAAAAAAGATCAGTTCGGTTTGTTTACCTGCCTGAAAAACAACGGCTTATTGTAACGACGGACCGCTTTATCCCTGATACCCAGTACACGGTGGAAGTCACAAATGCAGTCACTGACCTTGCTGGAAACGTGCTGGTGCCGGAAACATGGTCTTTTACCACCCAGGCCCTGCCCAAGAGCTCAGATCCTGCTATCAATATTTCCGACATTATTATTACCGGAGTTGCCCATGAAGAAACCTATGCCCTTCCCGTGGTCATCAATATCCAGGTATCTTCCGGCACTTTTGCCGCCAGTCTGAGCCGAAATGGAGACCCTTTTGAACCCATACTCTCCGGGCATCCCGTCTCTATGCCAGGTCAATATGATCTACAGGTTACCAGCAGTCAGGGACTTTCAAGGAAGCTTTCTTTTTTCATGGGAACCGGTACCCAGGGGTTTTTAATGGATCCAGGCAGCATGGTTGTCCTGCCTGAACGTGACAATTGTGATTTTAATTGTGCGTACCCATTAGACTTCAGGGTCTATGGAAAACGCGCCTTTTACCAGCAATATGACCAGATCCATTATCATGATCTTTTGACGGGCGAGCACAGATTTTTATTTGAAACCGGGTATCTCTATGATGACCCAACCCCCGGTGCGACGAATACCTATACATCTATGCTTGGCGTTTACGAAAACTTGATTCTGTATTACAAAAATACGGGTACAGAAGGCCCGGGAGTGGCACCGGAAAACAAATTGTTTCAACTATTTATCTATGATCTTACTACTGGCTTAAGCAGTCGAGTGCCAACACCTGCAGGGGTTAGTATTTCAAATGCCCTTATGCACCAGGGGAGAGTGGCATGGGCAGACAGCCATTCCGGGATACCGTCATTATATAGCTGGCAGGAAGGCATGGAGTCCCCAAAATTAATTCTGGGCATCACGGATCTTCAGGACTGGCAGACCCTTGACGTCAAGGCCTTTGATGGAGAGTGGCTGGTATATCTTTACAACAGCCAGGACCGTCAGGACTGCGAGGATACCACCCAGGACCATGATGGGCTTGATATTTGCCGCTACAGGGAAGATAAACTTTTTGCAGTGAACATTCGCACGGGCCAACATCATCTTTTAACAGATCAGATATCTGATCATCCCTTGAAAGTGGGGGATCATGTGGCCATTGCCAGGGGCAGGGTTGCCTATGTCCTCTCCCAGAACTATCGTGATTTGACGGCTGCTTTTGCACCTTTAATTATTGAATCCTGTGGTTTGTATTTTGAGGATATCATGACGGGCGCAACTATTTTAGTCAGCAATAAAGTTCATGTTGACTATCCCATCCAGATGTCTGAAAGCCTGCTGTATTATACGGATGTTAAATCGGGAGCACCCTATGATCCATTTGAAATCCAATCTTTTTCTCAAATGGAGGAAAGACTTCATGACCTTTTTACCCACCAGGAGATGATCGTTGATTTTAAAGACGATTTTACAACCCGAGGTAACGTCAGTCTGTTCGGCAACCAGCTCATAACAGATCGAAATCCTCCCAAAGTCATTGTTTATGGAAAACCTTTAAGCCCTGAAACCATAATATCCACAGCACCTGGGGCCGATGCCTTTGGTGTGGATGTTTTAACAGACATTCAAATTCAATGGTCCGGACCCATGAACCCTGACACAATGACAGCAGAAACCATTGCCTTGAGTCGGTTTGATGAAGATGATAATTTTATTGAACGCGTACCCATTGATATCTCCTATGATAAGGACACAAATCTTTTAACATTGTCTTCTTCTGCCCTGATTTCCCATGCAAGGTACAGGGTGTTTCTGGATGGCGGCATTGAAGACGTCCAGGCTCGAGCCATTATCAAACCTGTGTCCTGGTTTTTTCACACCGAAGATGTCCAGGGACCTGTTTTTACCGGTTCAACCCCGACAAAGGACAGCATCTCAATGCTGCCCACAGCCGCCATCAAACTTAATTTTAATGAAAATATCGATTCCCAGACCATTGCGGCCGGCATTCGTCTGCTGACCAATAATACCATTGTTGCGGCCAATGTATCCGCAGCGGACAGCAGCGTCACCATTTTACCCGATACACCCCTTCTTGCCGATACCCTTTACACTATTGATATTACCACAGCCCTTACTGATGAAGCAGGAAACCCTGTGGGCCAGGCACAAATATTTTCCTTTAAAACCTGTAAAATCGAAGCGTTTAACGATACTTCCACACTGGCTTTTCAGGCAGGGTCTGGTATCTTTATAAAACAGGGAACCCAGGCTGCTGTCCAGGCTTTGTCTAACCTGTTTAACCTGGCTACCATTTCCTGGAGTCCTGATGGTAACACTCTTTTTTACGGGGCATCTGATTTGTTTTCCTATATCCCTGCAACAGGTGCTACAGCATCAGTGGATACTGGTCTTGGATACGTTCCAGCCCTGGATTTTGACAAAGATAAAATTATCTATGCCCGCCAGAGACCAGGTGTTTTTATCTACGAGGTGATAAGGAACAACTTTGCAGGTGATGACCCTGAAATTCTTTTTGAACACCCTTGGGACCCCATCACTACCCTTGATCTTTCTCCGGATGGAAACCATCTGGCTATTATCATAAACCAGGGCTATACAAAACCCACCTTACTGGGGATGATTAACCTTTCCACCAAGGATACTGTTTTTGTTCAGGGATACGGGAATATAGCCTGGTCTCAGGATTCTAAACGCCTTTTTGCCCTGGATATGTGGGCTTCAAAGATGCTGACATCTTTTGATCTGGAACTAAAAGACCAAAAATTCATCCGGGACATGGCCTTATCCGGGGCCACGGATCTATCAGTCTCCCATTCAGGTAACCGCATTGCCGTCCGGGGAGATGACCATATTGACATCGTCAATATCAATACCGGTCTGATAGAAGACAGTATTGTATACAGCCCTGGGATGATGGGCCGGCACCATGTGGTCTGGTCTTTTGATGACACCTGTATTTCCTTTGGGCATTTGACAACAACCCAAGTGCCCCAGATTGTTAAGTTTAATCTGGTTACCCATACTGCTGCTGTCATGGCCCAGGATGAGCAGCCCATGATGATGCCAAATCCATTGTTTGATCTTTTCTCAAATGCATCATCCCTCATATCCCCCCAGGTGACACCCATACAGGAAGCCACCCCTGATCAGAAAGGCCTCATCCATATTTCATGGAAAGACTATACACGGCCGGCCGGGTTGATTAATTATAATATTTACCGTTCTGATATTGGATTTAATTATATATCCGGCATGACACCTGTTGCCACAGTGATAACACAGGAGTTTTTTGACACAGGTGTGGCTGAGGGAAGCTTTGCCTATTATGCTGTAACGGCAATCGTAACAGACCAGACAGAATCCAAAGTCGTGAATACCCTTGGTCCCGTCATTTCCGGTGATGGAGACAGCCTGGATAACCAGTGGGAATTATTGTTCTTCAAAGATCTGTCTGCTCTTCCTTCAGGAGACCCGGATGAGGACGGCCTGACCAATGAAAAAGAATTCTGGGAATTCACCGACCCTACCAAAACAGACACTGATGGGGACTTGATTTCCGATGGGGCTGAACTCGCTACAGGATTTAACCCCTTGATTCACGATATACTCCCCCTTGACCCCGCAATTCAGAGCAGTTCTTTTAATGTGGGTGATATCATTTTTCTGACTGCATCCGGTGGTTCCGGCGCCTACACCTGGACATCATCTGCCCCTGATATTGTTTCCATCAGCAATAACGCAACAGCAGTGCCAATCAAGGCAGGAATTATAACATTAACCCTTGCGGATACGATTTTTTCCGATCTTCCCGCAAAGACGATTACCCTTGATATCACCAACCAAGCAGTCCTGTTAAATCGAACAGGCTCCATCATCCTCCAGAAAAAAGGGTATCTTGACCTTAGGGCAACAGGCGGCAGCGGGGTCTATGACTGGGTTTTTTCTGATGAGATCATGGCAACAATGGAAGATTATGGTATGGGCAAGCGGCTCGTCTCTCTAGGGACTGATGGTACCCTTGAAATAATAATATCTGATCATTTCTACACAGACCTGCCACAGGTTCGACTTGAAGTTACCGTGGGTCTTGTGCCCGGGGATGTCAACGGAAATTCACTTGTGGAATTTGACGATGTGATCCTCCTGCTAAGCAGATTGACAGACATCCCCAATATCCCGGCCCTGCATTTAAATGCAGATATGGATGGAAATGCTATTCTGGATATAAAAGATGTTCTCCGGATTCTCAAAAAACTATAGGGAACATGTAATTTGCGACCATTTGCCGGAAATGCCAATGTTGGCATTTCCGGCAAATACTATTTTAAAACACAGAAACAATCAATGATCAGAACTGGGT
>JAQICW010000089.1 GCA_027858355.1 Desulfobacula sp. | reverse complement strand
GTTACCGAGCGGATCAGGGAAATCGGTATCCGCAGGGCCATCGGCGCCAAACGCAGACAGATCATTATCCAGTTTCTCATTGAAGCCGTGGTTCTTTCCACCCTGGGCGGTATCATTGGTCTTATGCTGGGCATTACCATCCCCTGGTTTATCACCTGGTTTGCAAAAATGCCCACGGTCCTGACACCCGCAGGAATACTTCTGCCCCTGACAGTGAGCATCGGGATCGGCATCATCTTTGGTCTGTACCCTGCGGCCCGGGCTTCCCGTGTAGATCCCATCGTTGCCTTGCGCCATGAGTAGAAAAACGCCGGTGGGCATTATGATACCTGAGCTGTGGAATTTATGAATATGAGAATACAAACTATATCTATCTAAATTTTTGTCATTTATTGAACTGAACCAGTGCCGAAAATTAGGCGGTGGGTTTGGGTCTTGACATCGTATGCATAAAAAGATAAATTGGTGCATAAGGAGGTAGAATTATGAGGACTACATTAGACTTACCGGAAAACCTTTTAAGAGAAGCAATGAAAACAACTCACATCAAAACTAAGACAAAAGTCATTATAACTGCATTAGAGGAATTAATTCGAAAAACACAGATTTCCAATTTGAAACAATTTAAAGGAAAAATTGATTTGGAGGTTGATATGGATCAGTTACGGGGCAGAGAATGTCGATTTTAGTCGATAGTTCTATCTGGATCGATTATTTCAAAAGTGGCAAAAATTCTGAAAAGTTAGATTATTTCATAGATGAAAACATATTGTTTGTTAATGATTTGATTCTTGCTGAATTGATCCCTTTTTTAAAAATCAAAAGACAGAATGAAATAATTCAGCTTCTCAAATCTATTAACAGGCTTGAATTAAATATAAACTGGGCGCAACTTATTGATTTTCAGCATAAATGTTTGAAAAATGGGATTAACGGGATCGGGATCCCCGATCTTATAATTACTCAAAACGCAATTCAAAATAATTGTACAATCTATTCTCTCGATAAACATTTCAAGATGATGAAGGTTGTTATTGATATCAACTTAGAAAATTAACATCCAAGCTGAACCCATCAATGCAGTAAACAGCAAGGGGCGGCTTTTTAAATCTTGAAACAACTTTGGAACAATACTACTCATAACTAATTTTACTGTAAACCCTTGCTACCCATTAGTTTTAGACCATCCCCTTTTTTCTGTAGACCCGAACCAGGGCTATATCAATGATCAGGAACAGCACAATGGGCAAACATAAAAAAATTAAGGGTTTTCCCTGATTGACATTCTGCCTTGCTCTTGTTAAAGCTTTTCAAGCTAACCTGTGAAATATTTTGTAAAAATTATATAATATGAGGGCGATAATCATGAAAAAGCGTATGTTTATTATCGGCATAATCTTTTGTATATATGTGATAGCAGGGTTTGCAAGCGCATCAGCTAAAGATATTGAGATTGGTAACCTGCTCCGGAAAATGATATCTTCGGTTGTTGAAGACCAGGGCAGTGTGATCGAAAATATTCAACCGGCTGATATTGATTTCAGTTTATCAGGCAATCCATCAAGGATGGTCCAGGCTACATCTGCTCTTAATGTGTATTTTCCCTTAAACAATGGGGATTCCAAGACATACTCGGGAAAAGTTTATGGAACAACATATTCCTCGACTTATACATATAACACAACTTTTTTTAATGGTCGATCATGTGTCCGGGAAAGTGATTCAATTGATGGCAGCCTGGTCTATTATGGATATTCCGGCAGTCAGGTTGTGGCATATGGATTTTCATTTGACACTTATACATTGGCCTTTAACACTCCACTGGTAATTTTAAATGAAACAATCCTGGCAAATGGTGGTACGCTTCGATCCAGCACCTCATTAACGATAGAAGGATATGCAGTCACCATTAATTCTACTGTAACATCAACCAAGAGCGGTAATCAAACGATACCCATGGGGTCGATTGATGATTGTCGAACCATTGATGTTAATTTCTCCTTGAGCATTCCCGGTGAGTCAGCAGAGATAAAAGATGCCTGGATACTGGCACCGAATATCGGGAAATTGAGCATTGCAATGTACGATCAGTATTTTAATCGTTTGGAGGAGTGGATGCAATTGACCAATGGGGCGGTTGGAGGAAAAAATGTGGTCGACTATTTTATAAAACCCGAAGCTATATTTTCAGCCACTCCTCTGTCCGGGATTGCACCACTTCCCGTTATATTTACAGATGGCTCCCAAGGTCCGATCAATTCAAGGTCTTGGGATTTTGGTGATGGTCAAACCAGTGTTTTAACCAGCCCGAGTCATATTTACCAGGGGCCGGGTCAATACACTGTCAGCTTGACGGTTACTGGTTTAAACGGTAGTGATACTGAAGTAAAAACACAATATATTACGGTTTTAATCCCGCCGCCGTCCGCACAATTTGGCGCAAACCATACCATTGCTTTACCCGGTGAAATCATCCGGTTCTCTGATCTGTCTCAAGGCCAGGTGACCAGTCGATTATGGAATTTCGGTGATGGCCAAACCAGTACCCTTTCAAATCCCGGTCATGCATACCAGAATCCAGGTAAATATACAGTGAGTCTGACGGTTAATGGCCCCGGAGGGACCGATACCGGGACAAAATCATACTATATTCTGATCGTGTTTGAGAATTTAGATATCAATAATGATCAAACGTTTGATATCAAAGATCCGAATCTGATTCTTGACGTTTTAAGCGGGAAAAAAGCCAGTTCATTGATTACGAAAATTTTTGATGTTAGCGGGGATCAAAAAATCGGTATGGAAGAGGTGGTCTATCTTTTAAACCGTCTCTCTTACAACAGCGGCCAATAAAGAGCACCAGGAATAAATCAAGCATTATTTTTGATTTATTTTTAGACAATATTTCACACTCCTGATTCTAATCAATTTTTGGGGTTGGTTCCCCACACAGATCGTATCCAACTTAAAAAGCATTCCTCAAACTCTGTTGCCGATAATACAGAAAAGATATTGCCAAAAGTGTCATGAGATGGAATACCATTTGATATCTCCAAAAATATTTTAAGCCAATCATGCTTTGCTTTCCCGTATTCCTCAATGGAAACCCAATCATCGGCACCACAAATTGCAGCACAGATTGTAATGAGAGCAGTTTTATAATTTTTCATACTTTTGTTGACAATAAGCAAGTCCCTAGATTCAGACTTTTCCAGGCCCCCTGGAGGACCACAAAATAACAATTCGACATTAACAAAGCAATAGTCTATATTGAAAATCGAAATTAATCAAACTGTGAATACCATTGTCTTTAAAGCAGTTCAATAAAAAATCAGTCACTAAGTTTTTTTAAATATCAGTATCACTTAATCGTATGATTTTCAATATATCTGTATACCGAAAAAGTAACCACCTTCAAATCGCCATTTTTGATTTCTTTTTTACTGACAACAAAGCCTTAATTATAATCATAACTACTTGATTATAATTTAAAAATTTAATTTTCAATGATTTCACTATTCCTTATTAGTAATCCTAAAAAAGTATTATTTTTTTTAAAAATGTTAAAAAATACCTTGAAATTTAGTGATATTAAGCGTACTATATCCATAGTACACTTAATATTAAAATTGATTCAAATTGAATACTTTTTAAGGCATACAGATAATATGATTTTAACGGATTCAACGTGGACCTACTTTTCGCAAACTCCATTCCGGGTCAGGTCTGCTCTGGCTCAGTCCCAGTCTTCTGTGCCGTTCGAATATGAAGATGAATTGTTTTTCAAGGCATATGATGCACTTTGCAATGCCTGGGTAGGTCATAAGTCCCAACGGGCAGTTGCTGATTGTCACAGCATAAGCAGGCAGACGTTGAAACAATGGGAGACATCATTTGTTAATTATGGAGCTGTAGGGTTACTGCCGGAACTTTCCTTTGTCGATATTGACCCTCGACTTGAACAACTCATTACCCTTATCAAATCATCCCGCCCCCATGAACGGGCCAGCCATGCATTACGCATTGCTGAAGCCCTTCAGATACCAGGAGCTGATTTAGAATTG
>JAQICW010000031.1 GCA_027858355.1 Desulfobacula sp. | reverse complement strand
TTGAAATGGCTTCTGATGCATCAATAAGTTGACTACTCATGGCGAAGAGCAACGATAGGATCTACACGGGCAGCCCGGGCAGCAGGATACAGACCAAAAATGATGCCGATCCCGATGCTCACTGTCAGGGGCAGGAGTATTCCTGTAGGCGTTATGACCGTGGGCATTTTTGCAAACCAGGTAATAAACCAGGGGATGGCAATGCCCAGCATAAGACCAATGATACCGCCTATGGTGGAAAGAACCACTGCTTCAATGAGAAACTGAATGATGATCTGTCTACGTCTGGCACCGATGGCTCGGCGGATGCCGATTTCTCTGATCCGCTCGGTGACGGATGCCAGCATGATGTTCATGATCCCGATACCCCCAACCAGCAGACTGATCCCGGCAATGGACCCTAGGACGATGTTAAATGTGCGTTTTGTGGCTTCTGCCTGCTTGAGCAGGGCAAGGGGAACATTTATCTGGTAATCGTTTTTTTTGTGAAACAGGGTCAGCATCCGTTTAATGGCCTGGGCTGTGGATTCGACGCTGGCAAGGTTGTCCACCTGTACAATGATCTGGTGGAGTTCAACCTTTTCACGGAGTCTTGATCCTGCGGAAATCTTCATGGTCACGTCCCCGAAATAGGTTTTTGCAGTGGTGATGGGAATATAGGCATCAATCTCCTTATCAGGAATCTGCATGGTCCCGGCCTGTCCTGTTTCGCTTTTAATGATGCCTGCAACCTCAAAACTGTCTCCACCGATCCGGATGGTCTGTCCGATGGTGTTCATGCCTGCCAGAAGTTTTCTGGCACCAAATTCAGTCAGTACCACCACTGCGGATTTGTTTTCCATATCTGTCTGGGTGAGAATCCGGCCACCAAGGAGTTCTCTGGGGATCACCTCAAACCATTGCTGGCTGGTTCCCACTACCCTAAGTTCAAGGGATCGCTGTCCAAGCCGGGATTCCTTCCGCATAAGTTTCACAGGCACATTCTTTTTAACGGATGAAAAGCTTTCCTTTATCCTTTCATGATCCTGATAGGTCAGACCATAGAGGCTGATGAACGATCGCGTTGTGCTGGAAGCCTCTTCTTCCACGGATTTGACAGATGAAATAATAATGTTGTTACTCCCGAGTTTCCGGATCTGTTCCAGGGCTTCCATGCTTGCACCTTCACCCACGGCCAGCATGGCCACGACACTGCCGACCCCGAACACTACGCCCAGCATGGTCAGAAAAGACCGCAGCTTGTGAAGCAGCAACGTCTGGATGCCGGACGAGAGTTCTCTGAAAAATTTTATATGTCTCATATCAGTTCCCTTCAATCCGTTCGATACGCCCATCTTTCATGTAGAGCCGGTTCTGTGCATAGTCAGCGATATGGGCCTCATGAGTCACCATGATGATGGTCTTGCCGGCCGCGTGGAAGGTACCCAGCAATTCCATGATCTGTTGACTGGTTTTGCTGTCCAGATTGCCGGTGGGCTCATCAGCCAGTATCAAATCCGGATTGGTAGCCAGAGCGCGGGCAATAGCGACGCGTTGCATCTGCCCGCCGGACAGCTCTGCCGGACGGTGAGTCAGACGATCTTCAAGACCCACCATGGCAGCCAGCTTTCGGGCATGTTCCGCGCTTTTCAGGGCATCCCAGCCCAGGTAGTAAAGCGGCAGCTCAATGTTCCGCTGTACACTCAACTGGGGAATCAGGTTGAAACTCTGAAAAATAAACCCTAGATGTCTGAGTCGGATGTCGCTTAAGGCATCATCCCCATGGCCGCTGATATCCTTCCCCTGAAACACGTACCGGCCTGTGGTCAGCCGGTCCAGGCAGCCAATGATATTCATCATGGTGCTTTTGCCTGACCCGCTGAACCCCATAATGGCCCAGAAACTTCCTCTGACAAAGGCCACATCAATCCCTCCCAGGGCCGCAACCTTTTGAGTGCCCATGGTATAGATCTTATATGCGTTTTCAAGCTTGACAACAATATCCTGTCCATTATCTGATATTAAGGGTTCCATGGGATTATTCGACGACTTTCTGCTTGTTTATTCGTTTCTTTTTGGTAGCAGTTTCAGTATCTGGTGTACTGACACCGTCATTCCCGGGTGCCTGATAATCAACCCCTGCAGCCTTGAGTGGCGGCGTGAGCAGAACAATATCACCGGGTTCGAGCCCTTTGATCACATGAATCATCCGGTTGTTGTCAAGGCCGGTCTCAACCGCCCTGGGTTCAAATATCGAACCGTTTCGGACATATACCGTGGGCGTTCCGGCAACCCGCAGCACGGCCTGGACAGGTACAAACAGGACATCCGCATGGCTTTCAATGACAATCTGTGCCTGGCAGCTCATACCGGTCCGGATGGCACTGTCATTTTCATCAAGAAAGATTTCCGTGGTATATACCTTGAGATCCGGGTTCATCCAGAGACTCTGGGCATCCGGAAGTGGTGCGATATGGGTGACCCTTCCGGAAAATTTTCTGCCTGGCAGCGCATCCACGGTCACGACCACGGGCAAACCCACCGTGATTTTCTTAAGATTGGATTCATGAATGGCAATCTGGGCATTGCTTAAATTGGCCGTGGGCAGATAGATCAGCTCCTGGCGTTCCCGGATGTCCTGGCCCTCCTGAAGCGGTTCTACATTGTGCCGGAACCCACCGCTCTGGGCACTGGTGGCATAAATAACGAGCCCGTCGGCAGGGGCAAAAATTTTTGTTTTTCCGATCTGCTCCTGGATCTTTTCCAGTTTATCCTTCTGGCGCTGATCTTCTGCCTGCCGGGCTTTGAGTTCTGCCTGGGCCTGGATCACATCTGCACGGGCCTTGCGGCGGGTCCGCTCCAGGGCCATTTCCGCCTGGCTGACATCGCTTTTGCGCTGGGCCAGATTTCTTTTGTAGGTGTAATTGACAAGCAGTTTTCGGTTGTTTTTAGCCAGTTCAAGGTCCAGGGCCTTTTTCTTTTCTGACAGCTGATCTGCTGCAAGTTCTGTCTGGGAAATGTATTTTTCATTATTCAGAGTCTGGGACCATTTCAGGGTATCCCTTGCCCGGGTGAGTTCTTCTTCAGCAAGGGTAATCTCTGCCTCGGCTTTCTTCAGGTCATTGGGATATTCGCCTTGCGTATATTTTTTCAGATCCTGATTGGCAAATTCCAGGGTCAGCAGGGCCAGGTCCATATCGCTTTTTGCCTGGTTCTGCGCTACTGCCAGATTTTCAGTGGCATTGATATAGGCCGCTTCTGCGTTCTGAACCTTGATTTCCTGGTCAATTCGGGTATCCATCAGGGAGCTGGCATCCAACTCCACCAGCAAATCGCCTTTTTTGGCCTGGGTACCTTCTGGAATCAAAAAGATAATCGAAGTCTTTCCTTCCACCTCATTCTTGATGATGATCTGTTCCCTGGCATTAATGGTTCCAGATTCAACGATATTGATAGTGAGGGGACCGTGTTTCACGGTAAAGGTCGGGGCCTGGGATATATCTGTCTTTGAATCTGTAAGTCTTGTTCCAACCAGGGCCAGTACAAGGATCAGGATAACTGCAGCAGCTGTCCAGATAAAAATTCTATTCTTCACCATTGGTTTTTGCCTCCGGGGAATACTCCTGCCAAAGACCTTGGTCTGTGACGGTAAGCAATCCCATGTCACGCTGGATTTCCAGCTCTGCTATTCTATAATTCACACGGGCCGAGGTAAGATCGTTCTGGGAGGAAAGCAGCGCATTCTGGGCTTCTAAAAGATCCCGGGTCTCGGCTCTTCCTGCATCCATAAACAACATGATACTTTTCACACGCTTTAAAGCAAGGGATACGGCCTTGGCCTGGATATACAGAGTTTCCCGGGCTTCGAGCAAATCCCTGAGCCGGCTGAGTACCGAAAGCTTCACTGTGTCTTCAAGGCTCTGAACACTGCGCACCGCCTGTTCCAGTTCGATAAAACTGTTGCGGTAGGTCACAGCCTCGGCAGTCCTTTCAAAGGGAAGATCCAGGGTCAGCAGGGCCGAAAACACCCCCTTGTCTGTTCGAAGTCTGGCGTTGGCAAGATCTGCCGTGGTGATGGTCCGCCGCTCTCCTATGAATGCCGAGCCCAGAAGGGTTAATTCAGCGCCCAGATCATCGGCTGCGACTACCACTGCCCGTTGGGCATCAAATACTTTGCCTAACGCTACCTGCATATCGAGCCGGTTGGCCAGTGCCAGCTCAATGGCGGTCCGGGCAGAAAGTTCCAGGGGACCGGCCTGGCTGGTATCAGGTTCTGCAAGCAGCACTGGTGCGTCGGCAGACAGGCTGTCCGGTGTCGA
Source organism: Desulfobacula sp. (assembly GCA_027858355.1). The sequence continues at coordinate 3,552 of JAQICW010000031.1, read as the reverse complement.
TATTGATTCTCTTTCCCTGACAGCACCTTTGTTGGCAGGGCTTATGCCGGGTATGTCTGCCAGGCGTTTGAGCTCAGCCGGGTCCAGGCTGATGTCAGCGTCGGGCGGAAGCCCCAACAGACTTTTATAGGCATCCATCTGTTTTTTGTACTGTTCCTTGGCTGAAATCCAACGTTGACGGGCAGCAAGTTCGTTCTGTAGCGACTGATCCACCTCAATTTCCTTGAGCCTGCCGGCATCAGCCAGACGTTTGCTCCGACGGGCCGAAACAATCCTGCTCCGGTAGTCTTCCTCGACGTTTTTCACGATGTCCAGTTGTTTCAGGATGGTCAGGTAATCACTGCCAACCGTCACGGCAAACTCCTTTTTAAACCGTTCAAATTCCAAAATAGCATAAACCACGTTCCGTTCAGCCTGTTGCAAAGGTTCTGTAACAATATGCCTGCCCGATCCCCTCAACAGGGGAATAGACAGGCTGACGTCCCCTGCAATCCCAAAGGAAGAGCTGCCACCGCTGGTGATCAGGGTTGCCAGATCAACAGCCAGGGCGGTTGTCAGTTGCATCCCGTTCTCAAACTGCCGGGTTCCTGAGAGGTTTGAACTGGTAAGGATTCCCTGCTGGGTCGGATCGTTTGATGCATCAGAACTCACAAGGCTTTGGATCTGACCTATAAAGCTATTTCGAAAGCTGTCCTGTTCAAGGTACAAAACCAGGGCTGCCTGAAACACGATCTCTTTTTTCGTCTGGAAATCAAAACTGTTTCCAGCCCCGATTTCCAGGGCTTTGACAAGGGATAGTGTCAGTGGTGCATCCAGGGAAAAAAGTGCTTGCCCCTGGTGTCTGGAAGCATTCGGATAACCGTCTTCCGGCCAGTGCGCCACAGGAGCCAATTTGTCCGTGCCCAAAGAAGCCTGGCCTGAGCCGGGGAGATTTGCATGTTCAATCAATTGTCGACGGAGGGTGTCGCTGGGTCTCTCAATACTGAAAAAACCTTTTCTGCCCAGGACCTGCTCCTGCTTTTCGGCTATGATGTCATGGGCTTTCTGATCCACATCGACCCTGTAGGCGCCGGGAGTTCGACAACCTGCCAGGATTGCAGCTGCCGCCCATATCAAAATCACTGCCAGGCATGGTTTGGCCATGCTCCTGTTCAGGGAGATCATAAGCCTGTCCATCCTAAATTTTTACCCATTCCAGACTCCTGTGTTTCCCGGTTCCCCGAAAATAGCACCGTGATTTCTCAATGATATTTATCCATCCTTACAGCATGATAAAAAAAGATTAACAAATGAAACTTATGTTTACCTCAAGCCGGATAAGAGCATTTGCCCTTTTATATTCAATAGTTCCTCACATAATAGTAATTTTTTATCAAGTAGAATTTATTATTAACGAATCTATATTAAAACCAGAGCTTGTTCTGTTCTTTTTTGGGCTGGTCTTTTTAGCTGTATGAAATAACAGCCTATAATTAAAAAACCTCTTACTGTTTGAAATAAAGGTTTGCATAAATATAATAATGGGTATTAATTCCACAGTTAGAAAACTGATTGGATAATAAGTATACGATTTATAAGGCCATGGTAATTGAACCATCTGAATTTGCTATTGCTGATAAATCGCCTTTTATTTTTTGTGATGGGTTTGGAAATACTCCCTTATCTTTCGGAGACTAAGAATTATTTTTTTAAAAAACAATAAAAAAGACGAAAAAAGGTCCATAAGGCTTCTACAATCAGGGGGTGGAATCGACCCCACCAATCTTTCACCATTTCAAGACGTTTTCCGGGTTAAGAAAAAAAGTTATAATAAATATCTGCGAGATAGACTACCCCGATCGGTCTTCCATTACTTAGAATCGGTAACCTTCGGTATTTGTTTTTAACCATCCGGTCCAAAATCACCATCAAGTGTTCATCAGCAGAAGCACCAACTATATTGGTACTCATAATCTCGCATACTTTTCTTTCTTTAATGCGCTTCAATGCCAAATCAAACTGTTCGGTCCAGGCTACCTCCTCGCCATTTATACCATAATTTAGATAATCAGGCCGAAGATGATAAAGAATATCAGTCATGGTTATAATTCCCACAAACATTTTAACGCTATCAAGAACCAATAGACTGATGGTTTTGTCACCGGTTTCCCTGATCCTGCCATTTAAAATCATTTGAGTTGCTTTTAAAACAGGTGCATCAGACTCTATCGTGTCAAACGTGGTTACCATAATATCTTTAGCGTATTTTTTCATGCAAAATCCCTCTCCTGGACATCTTTTTAACGGCACATTATTTGTTTCATTTAAATTCTTTTATCTATCTATAGACGGCTTGTCAAACAAATTCATTAAATTAAATTTTGTCTGGCTGTGGCCCAGACCATGGTCATACATTTTGAAATTATGTTGAAAAATCCAGGCGTTCGGATCTGACAACTTCAAGGGGATGCTGGAATCGCTCACGCAGAAAATTCTGGCAATAAAATAATCAATTTGCCTACTTTACTTTATGGTACATTTCCGATATCTAATTAGCCGAGATTATATTGACGTATGACAGGTTAATTTTTTGGAGAAGAGAGTTCTATGATTGTTCAAGGATTAAAATTAACAATGCTGGGTATGATGGTGGTTTTTTCTTTTCTTGTCCTGCTGTTTATAATTATTCAGCTTTCAGCAAAACTGCTTAAATCATACTCGGAAAAAGAGGCATCATCCGTCACCTCCCACAGGCCTTCAGTAGCTTTTAAGGGAAAGCCTCCTGACGATAACGGGAAACTTACTGCCATTATCAGTGCTGCAATTGCAGCTCATAGAGCGCTCATGGGACGTTACAGATCGCCATAGGCTATTCACTATATCCGTAAATTGATAAGAGCAAATACAATATTCATAGTCAATACCAGGAATGATATCAATGAAAAAAATAAGTTTTATGGACACATCGTTGCGGGACGGATTCCAATCGGTTTTTGGTGCACGTGCACTGACAGATGATTTTCTTCCTGCTGTAGAAGCTGCTGTGGAAGCCGGGGGCGGCGCTCGTTTCCAGAGTCTTTTCATGTATTGCGGTGAATCCGCCTTTTCCATGATGGACCGTTTCCGAAAGGCTGCCGGTCCTGATGCCCATCTTCAGACCCTTGCCAGGGGCATCAATGTGGTAGCCCTTTCAGCCCAGCCCAGGGATATGATCGATCTCCATGCCAGGATGTTCAAAAAACACGGCATGACCCACATCCGTAATTTCGATGCCTTGAATGATGTTCGCAATCTGGTCTACTCGGGACAGTGCATCAAGAATGCAGGGCTCCATCATCAGGTCGTCATCACCATGATGGAGTTGCCGCTTGGCTGCAGTGGCGCCCATGATCCGGAATTCTATCTCAAAACCTTGAAGGATATTCTTGATTCAGGGGTTCCTTATGATTCCATCTGTTTCAAGGATGCCTCAGGAACCTCCAATCCCAAAAAGGTGTATGATACTGTCAAGGCGGCCAGAAAACTTCTGGGAGACCAAGAGGCCATCTGGATGCACACCCATGAAACCGCAGG
>JAQICW010000084.1 GCA_027858355.1 Desulfobacula sp. | reverse complement strand
GGTATATCTTGGACCGCAATTGGTACAATTTATAAACGGGTATTCATACCGCCTGTCAAGGGAATTCTTCATTTCCTCCAGGCAGTCTGAGCAAATGCTTACATCAGGACAGATTAAAGTGGTTTGGCTGAAACAGGCTTTGCTCTTCACAATTTGAAACACAGAAAAATTGCCAGGTTCAGTATCAAAGGTTTCAATACCTGTCACAGAAGCAAGCAAAGGGTTTTTTATATAGATATCATTGGTAAAACTTTTAATATTTTCATATGATCCTTCCACAATAACAAGCACACCGCCGGCAGTATTGGAAACCTCGCCTTTGAGTTGATATTTTTTGGCCAGGACAAATAAAAAAGGCCGAAAACCAACGCCTTGAACAACTCCGCTGATTTCCAGCCTTTTTGCTGTTATCGAAGCTTTCATAAAGGCCTATAGATGGTCATTCAAACCATTGTCCTGACTTGCTTCTGCTGCAAGGATACGGCGCAGATCCTCCAGGGTTTGAAGAGCAGCCTCTTCATCAAGGATATTAATTGCAAATCCTGCATGGACAATTACATAATCCCCTATTTTTACATCATCCAGAAGCATGATGCTGGTTTCCCGGATCACACCATCCACATCCACTTTGGCAACCTTGCCATTGATTTCAATAATCTTAGACGGAACAGCTAAACACATAAATTGAATTCCAAATTCCTTTAAGAGAAATATCCAATGTCGCTCTGGTTAAACAATACAACATTAGAAGATCATTGGGCAATATTTATTATAAATTATCAACTTTAATTCTAATGCACTGAACAGGAAACACAGGGGTCATAGGATCGAACCAGCGAATGCGCAATCTGCGGGAGAATGTTAAAAATAATTTATAGTCATAACCAGTGTCGGGTTTTTTTACATATTGCAATATTCTGCATGAAATTTTTAAGAAACATATTCTTTTTTTCGCGAATCTATCGTCTCAGATGCTAATAGATCAAGGGATTTAATTTTTTACGAGACTGGCACGTCAATTGCAGTCACAAGAGGTAGCAGCCAAAAATATTGTTATGAATGACATTTAAAATACTGGAGGCAAGAAATGCTGATAAAAGAATGGATGAGTAAATCTGTAATTACCATAGATAATAAAGACTTTTTGACTGATGCTGCAAAATTATTTAAAACAAAGGTGATTTCCATGCTTCCTGTTATAGGGGATGGAAAACTTATCGGTATCCTGACAGATGGTGATGTGAAAAAAGCCATGCCTTCTGAAGCCACGAGTCTGGATAAATATGAAATCATGTCACTTCTGGACAAGGTTACAATTGAATCTATCATGTCCAGGCCTGTTGTCACCATCCAGGCGGATCATACCATTGATGAAGCTGCCGGAATCATGTTGAGCAACGGGATATCTGGCATGCCCGTGGTTTCCAATGGTGGTAAAATTGAGGGGATTATAACAAAAAGTGATATTTTTCGGTGTTTTGTATCTTTTACCGGGGTCTCAAACAAGGGGCAGGTTTTTGCATTTAATCTGCAGGACAAGCCCGGTATTATAAAAAATTTAACAGATATGATCAGGAACAGCGGCGGTCGGCTGTGCAGTATCATGACATCCTATGATGATATTGAAGAAGGGTTTAGAAAAGTATTTTTCCATACGTTTGACATTGAATATGACAAATTTAACGACCTGCTGGAAAAATTTCGCCGGGCAGGCCAACTGCTTTATGCGGCTGACCTTTCACGGGGGTTCAGAAAGATTTTTTAATTATAAAGGAGAGTTGCCATGAGTAAAATAAAAAAAATTTTAGCCTGTGTTGATTTTTCAGAATATTCGTTAATGACACTTGAGTATGCTGTGGAACTTGCAAAAGGAACAGGGATAGAAATTATTGTTTTCAATGTTATCAATCAGCGGGATATTAATATGGTTGCAACTGTTAGTCACTATGCTCCGTATGAAATACAAGTTGAAGGTTATATAAGGGATTTGAAAAAAGACAGACACGGAAAGATAAAGAACATTATAAAAGAGAATTTTTTTGATGAAAAATCAAAGATGGCCATAAAAATTGATGCAGGTATCCCTTTTGAATGCATTCTTAAAACAATCGAAACAGAAGAGATAGATCTGGTTATAATGTCAAATAAGGGCAGGGGAAATCTTTCCCGGGTTTTGTTTGGCAGTGTGGCTGAAAAGGTGTTCCGGCATTCTCCGGTTCCCGTGGTCAGTGTCAGGGATAAAAACAAATTTAAAAGGAGGAATAATAATATATGAGCACTCTCAATTTGCACAGACTATTTAACCCGAAATCTGTAGCAGTGGTTGGCGCCAGTGAAAAAGAAGGTTCTGTCGGGTTTTCAATCATGAAAAATCTTGTAAAAACAGGTTTTAAAGGTGATATTTTTCCGGTGAATAAAAAGCATAAGAGTATCATGGGCCTTCCTTCATTTGGGAGTATTCAGGATATCGGATCAAGTGTAGACATGGCTGTGATTGCAATACCCATAGGTTTTGTTCCAGGGGTAGTTGAGTCTTGTGGCAAAGCCGGACTGGCCGGCGCGATTATCATATCTGCCG